>NZ_JADEUF010000003.1 GCF_015163655.1 Xenorhabdus griffiniae
CCGGATGATAATTTCAGAATGGACGATTGACGCGTCGTTTAGCCGACGCGTATCCGGACTTTCAGTCCGTTAATCACTAACCCACCGACTTTAGTCGGTGGTTGTTCAGTTCATCTTCCATAAGGAATAATGAAAAAACATAACTAATTACTAAAATCATAATAGGTGTAAATATAATCAATAATATTAACCCACCCAAAGCCTTTAAATATTTTTTATTCACCTGATTTTTCCCATTTTATTAAAAAAATATTGTAAATCTGATGTTGGTGTTCTTGGTTTTCTTCTTATCTCTTCTTTTATAAATGCTATTACTTTATCACTTATTCCATATTGTTTGTCAAGAACATCTAAACCATAAGCTACTACAATTCCGGTAAGCAAAACTATTCCGGCAACAGCAATAATGCTACCACCTACCATAGCTGTCGCTGTTAAAAGTGTACCGACAGCCCAAGAAGCAGTAATAGCGGTTTTAGCGGTCATCAACGTTACTATTGTTTATGGTGTAATCGTACTTTCCAGCTCGACTATTTCTATCGTGCTTGTCAAGCTGGAATAAAAGATCAGCATTAATGCCGTTGTTCGCACGCTAAAAACTTCGTCCACGATGTGTAACAACGCTCCCTCTGGATAATGTGGTGCGAAGTTGATGAGCTGGGGTCTTTTGCCGGGAACAAAAAGTAGTGACGTTGAGTTATTCAGAATTCCCTAAAATGTATGACAAAATTATCAGCACTTTCATCGAAAGAAAATATTATGTTTAAGGCCAATCAACACTTTGAATGCATCACCAGTTTTTTGCCACTAAGTTTGTTGAGTTTATACCAATCTAATTTCAAGATGCGTGTGATTTCTCCCCGCGAATCGGGGGAAATCAGGTTCCATATCGTGTTGTCAATTGCAACTTGAAGTTTAATGCGTATAGCAGCCATAATCATCCCAAATATTTATACAAATGTTTATACGCATACAGTTTAATGTGTTATTAATTATTTGATTTTAATATAAAAATAAAAATCATGGACAAATATAGAAACATAATAGTAGCAATGAACGCATTTTCATATTGATTCCAAAATAAAAGCAGTGATAATTAACATTGATTTGATTGCTTATTAAATAGGCGTACTAACTATGGAAATTCGGGTATTTCGGCAAGACGACTTTGAAGCCGTTATCACACTTTGGGATCGTTGTGATTTGATTAACTCTGGTGATGATCCAGAAATAGATATTGAGCGTAAACTGACTCATGACGCTGATTTATTTTTGGTTGCTGAAGTTGCGGGAGAAGTGGTTGGTACAGTGATGGGTGGTTATGATGGACACCGTGGTCATGCCTACTATCTGGGAGTGCACCCTGAATTCAGGGGCAGGGGAATAGCCAATGCATTGATCTCTCGCCTGGAAAAGAAATTATTGGCCAGAGGTTGCCCCAGTATTTTAATTGTGGTTCCAGAAGAAAATGATGCAACAATCTGTATGTGCGAAAAGATGGAATATGATTATTTGGGCCAAGAAAATGTCATGTTTAGCAAGCGATTGATTATTGATTAAATGAATCGTTAGATAAATATACAAGCCATGAAATGGCTGAATAGAATTATTCTATACGCATTAAATTTCAAGTTGCAATTGACAACACGATATGAAACCTGATTTGCTTCACGGGGAGCAAATCACACGCATCTTGAATTTTCAACCATTACTTTTTTGATGAAATATGAATAGAGTGTACCCATCTTCTCATGTATTTGTTTTTTATAACAAGAAGATCTTTTGACATTATTGGTTTTTCATCGTCAATGTAAAGCATTACTTTAATATTCCCATTCTCATCCTTGGATAGGGAATAATGCTCAGGTATAGAGTATGTGGATTTTCCTTTTAATACAGTCCAGTTAGAAGGATGTTGATGATTAACATGATATAGATAAGGAATATTCATAATTTCTTTCCTGAGTTACATCACCTGGCCAGATAAGAATAAAAATTTATAATACTATTTGATCATACAGTTTGCTTTATAAATATATTAGCAATACTTGATAAATAATATCTTTTAAACATAATTTTTATGTTTCTGTTGATGAATGGTTTGTATATTTAAAATTGAATGTTTTTTTTAGAATGTGGTCTGATATACCAATCTCACTTCAAGATGCATGTGATCTCTCCCCGCGAAGCGGGGAGCAAATCAGGTTTCATATCGTATTGTCAATTGCAACTTGAAGTTTAATGCGTGTAGATATCAAATGACAACGCCATAGAATCGAAGGTAAGAAAACAGCGATGGATAAATTTTTTGCATTTAATGTCTGTTCTAAACGGAAGAGGGTTATGGCTGCCAGCAGCTTAGTCGGATGCTCACTCTTGTTGACGGCTTGTGCCGGAACTTTAAGAATGTCATGGCCTGCTTTGTCACCTTTTAATTGGTTTGGCAGTTCCTTAAGCGTTTCCGAGCAGGGTATAGGAACAATCAATAAACAGACGGAGATGTCCCAATCTGCAATCGAAAAAGGGTTGGAAGGAAAATATCGTCTGCGTAGTGGCATGGAGATGCAAGATGGCAAGTTAGTGAGTGTTATTCAGGGCATGGAAGAAGGTCAGGTAAAACTGGAATTTCACGGTCTGGTCAATGGTAAAGTTAATCGTATTGACGTGTTGGATGATGAGGTTAAAACCGTTTGGGGAACGAAAATAGGTACACCTTTCTCCAGTCTCTATGACCAGGCATTTGGAAAATGTCACCGTTCCAATGATCTCACTGCATCGCCTACAGTTATTTGCACTGCTCCGCAGAGTCAGCATGTCAGCTATGTTTTTACCGGAGTTTGGGAAGGCCCTGAAGGGTTAATGCCTTCTGATGATGTTCTGAAGGGCTGGAAAGTTTCGCGTATTATTTGGCAATCCTGATAAAAGCCTACAAATCGCTTTATATCAAGTCAAAAATCTTTTAATCCACTTGTATGATAAGGGCAGAGTGCCAGAGTTCAGTTACTTGATAAGCGGCTGGCACCTGTGACCTGATATTTTCTACACCTTATCGTTTTTCATCATTTCTCATAAAAATTCGGTATATAAAACAGTAGCCAGTAAACTACCCTGTTATAAAGATTCTGGATACAGTAGAGAAATTGTTGTCAAACAGTGTGAAGAATAAGGTGTTGGATGAAAATAGTGGCAATAAAAAATAAATTATTAAACGGAGTGACTAGCCTGTTGTTTCTGGCCTGTCTCAACGTTTATAGCTCTAGCGCCTTAGCTGTTGAGTTGCTGAATAGTTCTTACGATATTGGGCGAGAATTATTCTTGCGCTTAAATTCGGAATTTGAAAAACAATGGAATGAACAGAACCCGCAGGATAAATTGACTATCAAACAGTCCCATGCCGGTTCATCTAAGCAAGCATTGGCCATTTTGCATGGATTGCGGGCGGATATCGTCACTTATAACCAAGTCACAGATATTCAGATCTTGCACGATCGGGGCAATCTCATTCCTGCTAATTGGCAGCAGCGTTTGCCGAATAATAGTTCTCCATATTATTCCACTATGGCGTTTCTGGTACGCAAAGGTAATCCCAAACATATCCAATCCTGGGAAGATTTGGTGCGAAATGATGTGAAATTAGTTTTCCCAAATCCAAAAACATCAGGTAATGGACGCTATACCTATCTGGCTGCATGGGGCGCTTTTCAGCAAAAAAATCCGCATGATCCCGCGAAGGTTCGCCAACTGATGCAGCATTTTTTACAGAATGTGGCGGTGTTTGATACCGGAGGTCGTGGCGCAACAACTTCCTTTATTGAACGGGGTATAGGGGATGTACTGATTAGTTTCGAATCTGAGGTCAATAACATTCGCAAACAGTATGGGGCAGATAATTACCAGGTCATTGTACCTCCGGTAAATATTTTGGCTGAATTCCCTGTGACCTGGGTGGATAAGAATGTTCAGAAAAATGGTACGGAAGCGCTTGCCAGAGCGTATTTAAATTATTTGTATAGTCCGTCAGCCCAGCAAATCATAGCCAGTTTTCATTATCGTGTGATTGATCAAAATGTGATGCAAACACAGCACTCCCGTTTTCCTGTAACTAAACTGTTTCGCCTCGAAGAACAATTCGGTAGCTGGCCTCAAGTGATGAAAACTCACTTCAATACTGGCGGTACGCTTGATCAGTTATTGGAAGAAGGGCGCAAATAATGCGGGTATTTAGCAAACGTGTCTTGCCCGGATTTGGGCTGAGTTTAGGTTGTAGCCTGTTTTATGTCTGCCTTATTCTGTTATTGCCACTAAGTGCTCTGGTAGTACAGCTTTCGAGTATGACATGGGAACAATATTGGCAGGTCATCGCTAATCCGCAGGTTGTTGCCGCTTATAAGGTGACATTATTGGCGGCAGGGATTGCCAGTTTGTTCAATATGGTTTTTGGCATGTTGATGGCCTGGATATTAACGCGCTATCAATTTCCCGGGCGTAGTTTATTAGATGGTCTGATGGATTTGCCATTTGCTTTACCGACGGCAGTTGCTGGTCTAACGCTAGCGACACTCTTTTCTGCAACTGGGTGGTATGGGGCCTGGCTGGGCCATTTCGATATCAAAGTCGCCAATACCTGGCTGGGGATTGCGGTCGCAATGGCATTCACGAGTCTGCCGTTTGTTGTGCGCACTGTTCAGCCTGTGCTTGAAGAACTGGGGCCTGAATATGAGGAAGCGGCACAGACCTTGGGAGCAAGCCGTTGGCAAACTTTTCGGCGGGTTATATTACCAGAAGTTTCGCCGGCATTGATTGCCGGAACTGTGCTCTCTTTTACGCGTAGCCTGGGGGAATTTGGTGCCGTGATTTTCATTGCAGGCAATATTGCCTGGCAAACCGAAGTCGCCTCTCTGATGATCTTTGTCCGCCTGCAAGAGTTTGATTATCCGGCGGCTAGTGCGATCGCTTCAGTCATCCTCGCAGCGTCGTTATTACTGCTGTTTAGCGTCAATATATTGCAAAGCCGCTTTGGTAAACGGATAGGGGGACAGTAATGACTGAATTTTCAGCACACACAGTGGCACAACGTCCCACTATAAATTGGGGAAAATGGTTACTGATCGGCACTGGTGTATTTTTTTCCCTTTTGCTGTTGGTTATACCGGTAGCATGGATTTTCTTGACCGCTTTTTCCAAAGGAATCGACATGGTTGTCCAGAACCTTTTCGATCCCGATATGCTGCACGCTATCTGGCTAACAGTGATGATTGCGCTTATCACTGTTCCTCTTAATTTGGTTTTTGGTGTGATGACGGCATGGTTAGTGACACGTTTCCAATTCCCCGGCAGACAATTATTACTGACATTAATTGATATTCCGTTTGCGATTTCGCCGGTTGTAGCTGGATTACTTTATCTGCTGTTTTATGGTGCAAATGGCTGGTTAGGGAGTTATGACATCCAATTGATGTTCTCATGGCCTGGTATGGTCTTGGTGACTGTGTTTGTGACATGTCCGTTTGTTGTCCGTGAATTGGTGCCGGTGATGTTGAGTCAGGGCAATCAGGAGGATGAAGCTGCCATATTGTTGGGTGCCTCTGGCTGGACGATGTTCTGGCGCGTGACATTGCCAAATATTCGTTGGGCATTGTTATATGGCGTCGTTTTGACCAATGCGCGGGCGATTGGGGAATTTGGTGCTGTGTCTGTGGTATCGGGGGCAATTCGTGGTGAAACCTATACGCTGCCTTTGCAGGTTGAGTTGTTGTATCAAGATTACAATACGGTTGGCGCATTTACGGCTGCGGCTTTATTGGCGGTGATGGCGATTATTACTCTGATTGTCAAAAGTGCATTGCAATGGCGTTTAAGCCGCCAACAAGGCTAGGTTAGGAGCGGGATATGAGTATTGAAATCAGTAAAATCAGTAAATCTTTTGGTCGATCTCAGATACTGAATGACATTTCACTGGATATTGAATCTGGTGAGATGGTAGCTCTGCTTGGTCCATCGGGTTCTGGCAAGACGACATTACTGAGGATTATCGCCGGGCTTGAGCAGCAGAGTGCCGGCCAATTGAAATTTCACGGCCAGGATGTCAGCCGATTACATGCAAAAGATCGGCATGTTGGGTTTGTATTCCAGCACTATGCCTTATTTCGCCATATGACGGTATTTGATAATGTGGCTTTTGGCTTGACGGTTCTTCCTCGTCGCCAGCGTCCCAGTGCTGAGGCATTGCGTAGTAAAGTTATGGCATTGCTGGATATGGTGCAACTTGCTCATTTGGCAGAACGTTATCCATCGCAGCTTTCTGGTGGACAAAAACAGCGTGTGGCATTAGCGAGAGCATTGGCGGTTGAGCCACAGATCCTCTTATTAGATGAACCTTTTGGTGCATTAGATGCTCAGGTTCGCATGGAGTTACGTCGTTGGTTGCGTCAGCTGCATGAAGAGTTGAAGTTTACCAGCGTGTTTGTCACCCATGATCAGGAAGAGGCAATGGAGGTGGCTGACAGGGTGGTACTTATGAATCAAGGACGCATTGAACAGGTCGGCACCCCTCAGCAAGTATGGCATGAGCCGGATAGCCGCTTTGTCCTTGAATTTATGGGAGAAATAAACAAACTGAGTGGTGAAATTAAAGGTTCCCAACTTTGGATTGGTGGGAAAATTTTTCCATTGAATATCACACCGCTACATCAAGGAAATGTTGATGTATTTTTCCGGCCTTGGGATATGATGCTTAGTGCCAGGCAAACACCTGTTTGCCCTTTGCCAGTGCAAGTTGTGGAAGTGAGTCCGCGCGGTCATTTTTCCCTCTTATCTGTTCAACCGCTAGGATGGGGCGATGATTACCTGTCTGTGATTTGGCGGGATGATTCATCTATACCAATTAGGGGAAGTGACTATTTTATTGGTGGCACAGGTGCTCGCTTGTATGCGGGGAATTTGCCATTAAAAGTGTTGCGATTTGCTGAATCTGCCTGATCTAATTCATCCTTATATTGAATCCCTATTTCCCGTCATGCAAAGGAGTAGGGATTTTTTGCTTAATGGCTTGCTACAGTTTCCTTAATATGATTATTTGTTTATCCATTCTCATACGAACTAGGTAATGCTGTGGCAAGCTTGGAAGAATTTATAGGTAATACACCGCTGGTAAAATTACAACGAATTACAAAAGGTGTTGATGCTGAGATTTGGGTGAAGCTGGAAGGCAATAACCCTGCGGGTTCGGTAAAAGACAGAGCTGCGCTTTCGATGATCCTGCAAGCGGAATTGCGTGGGGAAATTGCTCCGGGCGATGTTTTGATTGAAGCAACGAGTGGTAATACGGGGATTGCACTGGCGATGATCGCGGCGGTAAAAGGATATCGCCTAAAATTATTGATGCCTGAAAATATGAGCCTTGAGAGACAGGCGTCAATGCGGGCTTACGGTGTTGAATTAATTTTAGTCAGTAAAGAATTGGGAATGGAAGGTGCGCGGGATTTGGCGCAAGAAATGGAGAAGAATGGGGAAGGAAAAGTTCTGGACCAATTTAATAATACGGATAATGCGCTGGCACATTTTAATACTACTGGCCCAGAAATTTGGCAGCAAACACAGGGACGCATCACACACTTTGTTTCCAGTATGGGAACAACAGGCACGATTACGGGAGTAAGCCGCTATTTGAAATCTCAGTCTGACAGAGTGAAGGTGACTGGATTACAACCGGCGAAAGATAGCCATATTCCTGGTATTCGTCGTTGGGCTCCGGCGTATATGCCCGGAATCTATCAGGAAGAGCTGGTGGATCAGATCCTGGATATCACCCAAACAGAAGCGGAAAATACCATGCGTTTGTTGGCCAAAAAGGAAGGTATTTTCTGTGGCGTCAGCTCTGGTGGCGCCGTTGCTGGCGCGTTACGCATCGCAGCCGAAAATCCTGGGGCAGTTATTGTAGCGATTATTTGTGATCGTGGTGACAGGTACTTGTCCACAGGAGTATTTAATTAACTTTTTATCATCCATAAAAAAATCGCCCTGTTTTATCGAGCATTCTACTAACTAGCCTGATAAAGCAGTGGCGATTCACGGGCAGGTCATCAATTAAAATGAATCGGTTAACAGAAAAAAGAGGCAAATATCCCTCAATGATTTTTCTGTTATTTTTTGATTCTCATGATGACTGACTCACCTACGACTACGGAGCCATTGACTTTCGTTAACTCTTTAATTTCATCCATGTTAGAAATAACAACAGGAGTTAAGGTTGATTTAGCCCTTTCTTCCAAAAATGCCAGATCAAACTCTAAAACCAAATCACCTTTTTGTACCCGTTGACCTTCTTCGGCAATGCGCTTAAAACCTTCACCTTTCAGTTCAACGGTATCAATACCAAAATGGACGAATAGCTCAATGCCACTATCAGATTCGATAGAAAAAGCATGATTAGTTTCGAAGATCTTACCAATGGTGCCATCAACAGGAGCGACAATTTTATTGCCAGTTGGTTTAATCGCGATACCATCACCAACGATTTTTTCGGCAAACACAACATCTGGAACATCTTCGATGTTGACTATCTCACCTGACAATGGCGCGATAATTTCAATACTGCCACTATTTTTTTTATCGTCTGAAACCAGAGATTTCAATTTATCAAGCAGACCCATGAATCTTCTCCTAATTGTTTAATGGGACCGTATTCTGGCTAATTTTTAGCAGAGTGTTTTTTCTCTGGTAAAGGTGTCAACCAAATCCATCAATTCCTTTGCTGTTGGCTGAGTTAAAGCCTGCTCTGCCAGTGCTTTTGCATCATCATAATTAGTATTACGGATGATCTTTTTAATGCGTGGAATTGATATTGCACTCATACTGAACTCATCCAATCCCATACCCAAGAGCAACAGCGTGGCGCGCTCATCACCGGCAAGCTCTCCACACATGCCCGTCCATTTACCTTCTGCGTGTGAGGCATCAATAACCTGCTTGATTAAGCTCAACACTGCTGGTGACATTGGGTTGTAGAGATGAGAAATCAGCTCATTACCACGGTCTACCGCAAGAGTATACTGAGTTAGATCGTTTGTCCCAATACTAAAAAAGTCAACTTCTTTTGCAAGATGATGAGCAATGGTTGCAGCAGCAGGCGTTTCGACCATGATGCCAACTTCAATCGATTCATCAAATGCTTTGTTTTCATTGCGTAATTGCTCTTTGAGTAACGCAAGCTCAGCTTTCAATTCCCGTATTTCTTCAACAGAAATAATCATTGGGAACATAATGCGCAGTCTACCAAATGCAGAAGCTCTCAGGATAGCACGTAATTGAGAATGTAAGATCTCTTTACGGTCAAGGCAAATACGGATCGCACGCCAGCCAAGGAATGGGTTCTCTTCTTTTGGCAGGTTCATGTAAGGTAAATCTTTATCGCCACCAATGTCCATTGTACGAATAATGACGGCTTGATTACCAACTGCTTCTGCCACTGCTTTATAGGCCTCAAACTGTTCATCTTCGGTTGGCAGAGAATCACGATCCATAAACAGAAATTCAGTACGGTATAAACCAATACCTTCGGCACCATTGCGTTCAGCGCCAGCGATGTCACGTACCGTACCGATATTGGCGCAAACTTCAACTTGATGTCCATCCAAAGTGATGGCCGGTAAGTCTTTCAGCTTCGCCAGTTCGGTTTTTTCTGTCAGATACTCACTTTTCGCGGTTTTCAGTTTCTCGATTTCGGTATCAGATGGGTTCACATAAATGTGATTATTGACGGCATCCAGAATCAGGTAATTACCATTTTGGATTTGCCTGGTCGCATTGGTTGTACCAACAATCGCTGGTAATTCCAGAGAGCGAGCCATAATGGACGTGTGAGAAGTTCGGCCACCAAGATCAGTGATGAAACCTAATACCTTGTCCAGATTGAGTTGTGCGGTTTCTGATGGCGTCAGGTCACTGGCAACCAGGATGACTTCTTCTTCAATGGAACCTAAGTCGATAATTGGCATATCCAGAATATTTTTCAGTAAGCGCTTACCAATATCACGCACATCGGCGGCTCGCTCTTTCAAATATTCATCATCCAGTTCTTCCAGCGCATTGGCCTGATCTTCAATAACGGAATGAACGGCTGCATCTGCTGTTAACAGGTTTTTTTTAATAAGTGTGATAATTTCCTGCTCTAGCTCTTCATCTTCCAGCAACATAATATGGCCTTCGAAGATTTCAGCTTTTTCTGCACCCAGATTTTTTTCGGCTGTTTCTCTAATGATCTCTAATTGTGCGGAAGATTTGTCACGGCCTTGCTTAAAGCGGGAAATTTCTTGTTCAACTTGTTCAGGAATAATTTTTTTATGATTGATAATGATGGGATCTTCTTTCAGTAATAACGCTTTACCGAAAGCAATTCCTGGTGATACTAAGATACCTGAAATCATATTATATGACCTTACTACGGGTGATTACCTTTCATTAAGATTTAGGGGGAACCCTAAATATCCCCAGATTTTATTGATCTGGGGATAAGCTGAATGAAATAGACTGGCTTGATTGAACGGACGATTATTCCAATTCACCCATTAATTTAACTAAATGTTCAACAGCCTGTTGTTCATCTTCGCCTTCAGCAGAAATCGTTACAACTGTACCTTGAGTCAATCCCAGCGTTTGTAATTTGAACAGGCTTTTTGCGCTGGCAGACTTGCCCCCAGAAGTCAGAGTAATGTCAGAAGCAAAGCCTTTTGCTTCTTTAACAAATTGTGCCGCAGGGCGAGTGTGGAGGCCGTTTGGTGCAGTAATAGTAACTTCTTGCTGGAACATAATATTTCCTCAATAACTTAAATATGCGTTGATAAGCGAAGAGAATTCCATTGGTTATCGCTGAATTCCCTGCGGCTTATACAACCGTTAAAATGATAATGAAGTAAAGCGTACTCCCTTCACTTTTCAAGTTATTGTGTTGCTAATTTTAACTTGAAATTTAGTGGGATTATAATAATCATTATCAAATAATTAACATACTTGATGCACTCAATTGTTGATTTGGTGTTAATACACGTTATCTAAAGAAGGCTTTAGTTTGAATAACCTTATTTGCCGTCTGGTTGGCGATTAATTTCGTGCATCAAAATAATTACTGGTTAAATACTAAAGCTACTTGAATAAATCATCTAGGAAAGTTTTAAACTTTGATCTGATGCACAAAAAAGCACCCTGAAGGTGCTTTTTTGTCAATGGAGTGAAAAATTCTATCGAGTGATTTTTACTCACTGAGTAAGTCAGCAAACAGTGCTGTACTGAGATAACGTTCCGCCGACGAAGGCAAAATTACCACGATATTTTTATCCTGGTATGCTTCTTCTTGCGCTATTTTGATGGCCGCAGCAACAGCAGCACCTGAAGAAATTCCCGCAAGAATACCTTCTTTTTCAGTGATTTCACGTGCAATCTGCATCGCTTCTTCATTGCTGATTTTAAATACGCGGTCAACTAATGTTAAATCTAAGTTATCAGGAATGAAACCAGCGCCAATTCCCTGAATTTTATGTGGACCTGGTTTAAGTTCTTCACCCGCCAATTTTTGGCTGATAACAGGTGAACTTTCTGGTTCTACCGCAACGATAGTGACTGGTTTGCCCCGCGTATTTTTTAAGTAACGGGCAACACCCGTAATTGTGCCGCCAGTTCCTACACCAGCAACAAAAACGTCTACATTACCGTCAGTATCTTCCCAAATTTCAGGGCCAGTGGTTTTTTCATGGATTTCAGGATTGGCGGGATTGCTGAATTGTTGCAGGAGTATATAACGGTCAGGGTTACTGTCATGGATTTCGTTAGCTTTCTCAATCGCGCCTTTCATGCCTTTTGCACCTTCGGTCAGCACCAAATTTGCGCCAAGTGCTTTCAACAACTTACGTCGTTCAAGGCTCATTGTTTCAGGCATGGTCAATGTCAGCTTATAACCACGGGCAGCTGCAACATAGGCAAGTGCAATCCCTGTATTACCACTGGTTGGTTCGATAAGTTCTTTATCTTTGGTCAGAATGCCCCGTTTTTCGGCATCCCAGATCATATTGGCACCAATGCGGCATTTAACACTGAAGCTGGGGTTACGGGATTCTACTTTCGCCAGGATGCGACCATTCGCGAAATTTTTTAAACGTACTAGCGGAGTGTGACCAATAGTCAACGAATTATCTTCATAAATTTTGCTCATTGTTCGTTTGCCCCTAACATACCGTAAATACTGGTTAACCATACGCTAACATCATATTTATGGAAATAAGGTTTCAGTCTATTCTTATTATATAAAAGAATAATTGATGGACATTTTATATCAATCTAACTTTAAGATGTGTGTGATTTCTCCCCGAGAAGCAGGGAGAAATCAGGTTTCATGTCGTGTTGTAAATTGCAACTTGAAGTTTAATACATATAAATAGCGTTTCAAAATGATAGGAATATTCCTTACCGCGCGGAGCGCGGGGTAAGGAACGCCAACATCTGATACCCTCCTGACATGCTTATAACCGGTCAGGAGGCGTGTAGTCGACAAAAAGTCGTAAACAGAAGATTAAATTAATTTGATGATGTGCGATTCAGGGCATGTTGAGCACGGTAGCGATCAACCCACATCGCAGTTGCGCCACAAACCGCAACGGGCATGATAAACAGGTTCACAATCGGGATCATGGTCAGAATGCTGACTGCTGCACCGAATTGCAGGTTATCTATTTTATTTTGGCGTAATGTATTGCGCATAGTGGTAAAACTGACTTTATGGTTATCAAATGGAAAATCACAATATTGGATTGTCAGCATCCAGGCACTGAAAATAAACCAAAGGAAAGGAGCGACGGTTTGGCCTATTCCTGGAATGAAGTAAAGTAACAATAGGACAACTGCACGCGGAATATAGTAAAGAATTTTCACTATTTCGCGTTTCAGAATACGGGGCGTATCTTTGAGTAAGTCAATAACCCCAGTATCGGGTGCCGGAATGCCTGTTAAGTCAGCCTCCAATTTTTCTGCCAGCAACCCATTGAATGGTGAAGCGATAAAATTAGCCAGTGTACTGAAAAAATAGGTAAAAACCAGTAAGATAGAGATAACCGCAAGTGGCCAAATTAAATAGCTTAACCATTGCATCCAGTCTGGTATTTTATCGAGAGCCCATTGTATCCAATCCCCTAATTTATGATATAGCCACCAAAATGAACCACCTAGCAATAAGATATTAGCCAATAAAGGTAATAGAACGAACCTCTTAATGCCAGGGCGGGTTATCAGTTGCCAACCTTGGGCAATATAATGAAATCCATTCACATGTTTTGGCAACCTTGTCGAATTCGTCATATTTTCTTATTCTCTCTTAGATGATTGAGACGGTATGATATAGGCAGGATTTTCTACTGACCAGTCGTTTCATGAGTAAAAAACATCCGAAAAAACAGAGAAAATCTCTCATTATGGTAAGAAAAGTATGTAGAGACTTGCACTTGTCCTATTTGACAAATACTCTTATCTAAAGAATATTCCGCCGTGATGGCAATTAATTTAAACAACAGAGATAGCAATGATGCAGGATTTGCGTCTGATATTAATCGTTGTTGGTGCGATAGCCATAATAGCTTTGCTATTACATGGGTTGTGGACCAGCCGTAAAGAGCGTTCATCACTCTTTCGTGATCGCCCAGTTAAACGTCATAAACAGGGGCGTCAGGAAGAGCCAGAAGATGATGATGGCGAGGAGCTGTTTGATAATACGCCAAAATCGAAAGTTCAGGAGTCGACGCAACCGCAGACTGAACATCGTGCCGGGCCGGTTATCGAACGTCATGCGCCTGAATCGTCAGCCACAGTGTCTGATGATGGTACAGATCCTTTACTTACAAGGCATCAATCCGATGCTTCTACAGTCAAGGTGAAAGGTGTCGATGATCAACAAGAAGAACCACAACTTGGCTTGTTTGATCCGATTGAATCCACTGAATCAAAAGAAGCCAGAGTTGCAGAGTCAGACTCTGACATTGTGGACGGGCAATCAAAGGCAGCGAAAAATGAAGCACAGTCTAAATCTGAACAGACTAAAAAAGAGACCGTGTTGGTGTTGCATGTTGCCGCTCATCATGGGCAAGAACTGAATGGTGAAGTGCTGTTCCAAAGCATTTTACAGGCAAGCTTCCGGTTTGGTGAGATGAATATTTTTCATCGCCATCTAAACCCATCGGGTAGCGGTGCTGTGTTGTTCAGTCTAGCTAACATGGTAAAACCGGGTTCGTTTGATCCAGACCAAATGGTCGATTTCACTACTCCTGGCGTTTCCATATTTATGCTTGTACCTTCATATGGTGATTCCAATCAGAATTTTAAACTGATGTTACAGGCGGCGCAGCGCATTGCTGCTGATGTGGGAGGCGTTGTTCTGGATGGTGAGCGCAAGTTGCTGACACCACAGATGATCGAACTCTATAAAGCGCGTATCCGTGATACGCTCAATGTCAGTGAATAACCCCTCTTTTTATTAGTATCAAGCCCCCGCTAGTCGGGGGTTTTTCATCTCTGGTGAGAAATCATGGAAAATATCATCCAAAAAATCAAAGAATTAAGAACAACATTACGTCATCACGAATATTTGTATCATGTTATGGATGCACCAGAGATCCCTGATGCAGAATATGATCGTTTGATGCGAGAATTAAAAATGCTGGAAGAGCAGTATCCAGAACTGGTTACTGCGGATTCTCCTACCCAGCGTGTGGGTGCAGCGCCGTTAACGGTATTTGAGCAGGTACGCCATGAGATCCCGATGTTGTCTTTGGATAACGTATTTGACGAAGAGAGCTATCTGGCGTTTGACAAACGCGTACGTGATCGTCTGAAAAACAGCCAGGATTTAGTGTTTTGTTGTGAATTAAAACTTGATGGTTTAGCGGTCAGTTTGCTGTATGAAAATGGGGAATTGGTACAGGCTGCGACGCGTGGCGATGGGACAACGGGGGAGAATATTACCGCCAACGTCCGTACCATTCGTGCTATTCCTTTGCGTTTGAAAGGGGACAATATTCCTGCTCGCGTCGAAATCCGTGGTGAAGTCTTTATGAAGCAAGCTGGGTTTGAAAAATTCAACGAAGAAGCGCGTCGCACAGGCAATAAAGTTTTCGCCAACCCCCGTAATGCGGCGGCTGGATCGCTGCGTCAACTTGATCCACGCATTACCGCTAAACGTCCACTTACGTTTTATTGTTATGGGGTTGGTGTGCTGGAAGGCGGAGAGTTACCAACGAGTCACTATGAACGCCTGATGCAATTCAAGCGTTGGGGGCTGCCTGTCAATGACAACGTGAAGTTATGCCAGGGTACTCAACGAGTGATGGATTTCTACCATGACGTTGAGCAGAAGCGGCCGACACTGGGCTTTGATATTGATGGTATTGTCGTTAAGGTCGATTCCCTCGAATTACAAGAAAGATTGGGTTTTGTTGCCAGAGCGCCACGTTGGGCGACGGCTTTCAAGTTTCCGGCCCAAGAGCAGATAACTATCATCCGTGATGTCGAGTTTCAGGTAGGACGTACTGGCGCCATTACTCCGGTTGCTCGTCTGGAGCCGGTATTGGTGGCCGGTGTTACGGTGAGTAATGCCACGCTGCATAATGCAGATGAAATTGAACGTCTGGGATTGCGTATTGGTGATACGGTGATTATTCGTCGTGCCGGAGATGTTATCCCACAAGTCGTGGGCGTCGTTCATGAAAACAGGCCAGCAGATACTCAGGAAGTGATTTTTCCCATACATTGTCCGGTTTGTGGCTCAGATATAGAGCGTGTTGAAGGTGAGGCGGTTGCTCGTTGTACCGGAGGCTTGTTCTGTGGAGCACAGCGTAAAGAGGCACTGAAACATTTTGTTTCCCGCCGTGCCATGGATGTTGATGGCATGGGTGAAAAAATTATTGAGCAGCTTGTAGATAAAGAGTATGTCAAAACGCCAGCAGATCTTTTCCGACTGACAGCCGGAAAATTAACAGGTCTTGAGCGAATGGGGCCTAAGTCTGCGCAAAATGTCATTAATGCCTTGGAGAAAGCGAAGAAAACCACTTTTGCACGCTTTATTTACTCTTTGGGTATTCGTGAAGTGGGCGAAGCGACTGCTGCTAATTTGGTTGCTCATTTTGGTACGTTAGAAAAATTACGTGCAGCGGACATTGAAGCCCTGATTGCGGTGCAGGATGTAGGAAGTGTTGTTGCCAGCCATGTTGTGAATTTCTTTAATGAGCCACACAATCAGGTGGTGATTGATGATCTAGTCAACAATATTGGTATCCATTGGCAATCGACTGAAAACCTGAACCTTGATGAAATCGACAGTCCATTTGCTGGTAAGACAGTCGTATTGACAGGTTCGTTGAGCCGTTTATCCCGAGACGAAGCTAAAGATAAGCTGACAGTCTTAGGCGCAAAAGTGACAGGAAGTGTATCCAAGAAAACAGATCTGGTTATTGCGGGTGAAGCTGCGGGTTCCAAGTTAGCTAAAGCCAATGAACTGGGAATTGCTGTGATTGATGAAGAGGAAATGCTCCGTTTATTGGGGGAATAATGCGCATTCCATTTAGGGAGACGATTATTAAAATGTGATCGAGTTAGCTAAATAGAGATTTGTAGTCACTTGAATAGTAAATTAACGTGATAATCATCAAACTTTACTGTCATGTGTTGCATAAAATACAGATCTAAATTTGCACAGAATCGTGTTTGGAGCTCTTCTTTATGACTACGTCTCATATTTTACATTTTTTACTCGCTTTGGTCGTCATTGGCGGCCTGGCGGTTTTGGCGAGTAATAACCGGAAGGAAATTAAGATTCGTTATATTATTCAGTTGCTTATAATCGAACTCTTTCTGGCATGGTTCTTCCTGAATTCTAACGTGGGTTTGGGGATAGTTAAAGGATTTGACGATTTATTTGTCCATCTATTATCTTACGCTGCAAAAGGTACCAGCTTTGTTTTCAGTGGCATGATAGAAGCGAATCTGGCCTTTTTCTTCCTGAATGTATTGTGTCCTATCATTTTTATTTCCGCCCTGATTGGTATTTTGCAACACATCAAAGTGCTACCCATTATCATTCGTGTGATTGGTACTGTGCTGTCTAAAATTAACGGTATGGGTAAACTGGAATCATTTAATGCGGTGAGTTCATTGATTTTGGGGCAATCAGAGAATTTTATTGCTTATAAAAATGTGCTGGGCAAGATGTCTGAACGCCGGATGTATACGATGGCGGCGACGGCAATGTCTACCGTATCTATGGCTATTGTCGGTGCTTACATGACGATGCTGGATGCAAAATATGTGGTCGCGGCATTGATCCTCAATATGTTCAGCACTTTTATCATCTTATCTCTCATTAATCCTTATTCTGTTGAGAATGAAGAAGATATTCATATGAGCAACCTCCATGAGGGGCAAAGTTTCTTTGAAATGCTGGGCGATTATATTCTGGCGGGCTTCAAAGTTGCTTTGATTGTCACTGCGATGTTGATCGGTTTTATTGCCTTGATTGCAGGAGTTAACGCAATTTTCCATCTGGTCTTTGGTATTACTTTCCAGGAGTGTATGGGATATGTGTTTTATCCGTTTGCATGGATCATTGGTATTCCAAGTGATGAAGCGCTGAAAGTCGGCAGTATCATGGCAACCAAGTTGGTTTCCAACGAATTTGTGGCGATGCAGAGCTTGCAAGAGATGTCTGCTCAACTAAGTGAACATTCGAAAGGGATTCTGTCCGTATTTTTGGTTTCTTTCGCTAACTTTGGCTCCATTGGGATTATTTCTGGTGCGGTTAAAGGGCTGGATGAACAACAGGGTAATGCTGTTGCGCGCTTTGGCTTGAAATTATTGTTTGGTTCAACGCTGGTGAGTTTCCTGTCCGCAGCAATTACTGGGCTGATTTTGAGCATCTAATCTGTTTCATTGGGTTTGACAGAAGACAATAGAAAGTGGCGTTCTGGAGGCAGGCGCCACTTTTTTATACTCATAGTGAGGTAATGAGGTTGATATGATGAACAAAGAAAACTTGTTGGAAATAGCGAATACAGCGATGCCATTTGGTAAATATAAAGGGCGAATGTTGATTGACTTGCCGGAAGAGTATTTACTTTGGTTTGCGCGCAAAGGGGAGTTCCCACAGGGAAAACTGGGCGAGTTGATGGAGATAACGCTTGCAATAAAAATTGAAGGATTGGACTCTCTGGTAAAACCGTTGAAAGGCTCCTGATGGATAAAATTTTCTTGTTTATGATTATCAAATCAGTGACATAAATCGCTTAACCATTTTCCTGATAGCATTAATATTCTGCGTGATTAATTGAAATATTGGGTGGTTTCCAATCACATGAATCTATATGGAGAGCCACATCCATACGGAGGGTTATGATGAACTATTTTGACGGGAAAATTGCGATTGTTACAGGTGCGACAACGGGCGTTGGCGAGGGCATTGCAGAAGAATTATTCCAGCGCGGAGCGACGGTAATTATTACTGGGCGTCAATATTCCCGTGCTAAACAGACAGCAAAACAGCTTGATCCCACCGGGCAATATGTGATCCCAATGGAAACAGATATCAGGGATCATCTTTCAGTCAAGGCATTGATTGACAACACAGTGAAGCAATTTGGTGGATTGCATATGTTGGTCAATAATGCGGGTATTACCGGCCCGCAGGGTGTCAATATTTGTGATTATTCCATTGATGACTGGAATGATGTGATTAATACCGATCTCAGCGGAACATTTTTCGGCTTGAAATATGGTATTCCGGCTATCATTCACAGTGGAGGAGGAGCTATTGTTAACCTTTCTTCCTCTAATGGGATTGTAGGCATTCCTGGTATTGCACCTTATACAACGGCTAAACATGGTGTGCTTGGTTTAACGCGTTCGGCTGCCCTGGAGTTTGCAGATAAAGGTGTTCGCATCAATGCAGTTGGACCAGGTTATGTTGATACTCCGTATATGCAAACCCTGCCAACAGACATCAGGGAGTGGATGGCAAATAGTCACCCAATGAAACGCATGGCAACCAGAGAAGAAGTGGCAAAAACGGTAGCATTTCTATTGTCTGACGAAAGCTCATTTACGACTGGCGCATTTTACGCGATTGATGGGGGCTATACGGCGCAATAGGGTAAATACAATAAGTGATGACAGTTACACCAATTTTTTAATAATTGACTAGCTAATACAGACAGATAGAAAAAACCCCTGAAAACGCAAGTTTTCAGGGGTTTCAGAATTTTGGTGGAGCTAAGCGGGATCGAACCGCTGACCTCTTGCATGCCATGCAAGCGCTCTCCCAGCTGAGCTATAGCCCCACGAATGTGGTTCGGACTTTGAATGCCAGATACTGTTTATCTCTGATGAGTAAATAAGATAAGTATTTGGTGGAGCTAAGCGGGATCGAACCGCTGACCTCTTGCATGCCATGCAAGCGCTCTCCCAGCTGAGCTATAGCCCCAAATCAAAATCCTGTAGAACGGGGCGAATCATATGAAAACCGGAGAATTCTGTCAATGAATTCATTAATATTCCCCGTGTAAACGCTGAAAAAGCCATCAATGACCCATTGGGAGGGCAAAAATAAAGGCACTGCAATAATTGAGTGCCTTTCATTTCATTATTCACGCCACATTATGACGTAACATCGATAAATGACGATTTATTGCGCTTCACGCTGAGCAATATAAGCCAGGGCTTTATCAATACGAGATAATGAACGAGCTTGGTTAATAGCATGGATCGTTACATCAACACTTGGAGACTGGCCCACACCTGTTACCGCAACACGCAGTGGCATACCTACCTTACCCATCCCAACTTCCAGTTCGTCAGCCGTCGCTTGAATGGCGTGATGGATATTTTCAGGTGTCCATTCAGTAATGGCTGCCAGTTTCGCACGGGCAACTTCTAATGGCTGGCGAGCAACAGGACGCAGATGTTTTTTCGCCGCATCTGCATCAAATTCGGCAAATTCTTCATAGAAATAACGGCAAGACTCAGCCATTTCTTTCAGCGTCTTGCAGCGTTCACCTAACAGTTTGATCAAATCAACCAGTTCTGGCCCCGTGCGAGTATCAAGACCTTGTTGTTCAATATGCCATGCTAAATGTACAGCAACTTTTTCCGCTGGCAGGGTATTAATATAATGATGGTTCAGCCATTGCAGTTTTTCTGTATTGAATGCACTGGCAGATTTGCTGATGGCATCGAGACTAAACAGCTCAGTCATTTCTTCAACGCTGAAAATCTCCTGATCGCCATGTGACCAACCCAGACGAACCAGATAGTTCAACAGTGCTTCTGGCAGATAACCATCATCACGGTATTGCATTACGCTGACTGCCCCGTGGCGCTTGGACAGTTTTTTACCATCGTCGCCGAGGATCATCGAAACATGGGCATATTCTGGGACAGGTGCCCCAAGTGCTTTTAGTATATTGATCTGACGTGGGGTATTGTTGATATGGTCTTCACCACGAATAACATGGGTGATTTCCATATCCCAATCATCAATGACCACACAGAAGTTATAAGTTGGTGAACCGTCGGTACGGCGGATGATCAAATCGTCCAGCTCTTGGTTACTGAATTCAATCGGGCCACGGATACTGTCGTTAAAAACGACAGAACCTTCTTGTGGGTTGCGGAAACGCACAACATGTGGCTCATCATGACTATGCTGGCACTCGCTATCACGGCATTTCCCGTCATAACGTGGTTTTTCACCATTAGCCATCTGAGTTTCACGCAATTGTTCCAAACGCTCTTTAGAGCAATAGCAGCGGTAAGCTGTACCTTGCTCTAACATTTCATCAATAACCTGGTTGTAACGGTCGAAACGTTTGGTCTGATAATAAGGACCTTCATCCCAATTCAGATTTAACCAGTTCATCCCGTCCATAATTGCATCGATGGCATCTTGGGTAGAACGTTCCAGATCAGTATCTTCGATGCGAAGAACGAATTCACCTTGATTGTGGCGACTGTATAACCAGGAATAAAGAGCAGTACGCGCACCACCAACATGCAGATAGCCAGTAGGACTTGGTGCAAAACGGGTTTTAATTTTACTCATCAGGAATTGCCTTAATTACGTTTCTCTTTATTAGAGAGCGTGTTGGATGATTGAAGTAACAACAGTGGGAGTTATTTTATCACTGCACTTCAATTCCTCAATGGCGTTAACGGCAGGTTATTAAGAAAAGCTAAAATAACGTGTCTAAATGATACCATATCGTGATTATAATTGTTTCATTCTGTTTAATTTTACGACGAACGATTGTTTTAGTGATAAAAAGCGTTGACTCACTTCGAACTATCCCTATAATGCGACTCCATCACGACGGGGCGATTAGCTCAGTTGGTAGAGCATCTCCCTTACAAGGAGGGGGTCATCAGTTCGAATCTGGTATCGCCCACCATATTTCTCGTAGTGATAAAAATGATTTTATGATTGGGCGATTAGCTCAGTTGGTAGAGCATCTCCCTTACAAGGAGGGGGTCATCAGTTCGAATCTGGTATCGCCCACCAATCATAAATCAGTGGTATTGATGTCGGTAATAGTCATCGTGAAGTGGGCGATTAGCTCAGTTGGTAGAGCACCTCCCTTACAAGGAGGGGGTCATCAGTTCGAATCTGGTATCGCCCACCACTTCATCGGGTTGTTTCGTCTCCAGTATCACATTGATATTTAGAATGGGTCGTTAGCTCAGTCGGTAGAGCAGTTGACTTTTAATCAATTGGTCGCAGGTTCGAATCCTGCACGACCCACCATTTAAATATCAAAATCAAAATTATCTAATTGGGTCGTTAGCTCAGTCGGTAGAGCAGTTGACTTTTAATCAATTGGTCGCAGGTTCGAATCCTGCACGACCCACCATTTAGATATCAAAATCAGAATTACCTAATTGGGTCGTTAGCTCAGTCGGTAGAGCAGTTGACTTTTAATCAATTGGTCGCAGGTTCGAATCCTGCACGACCCACCATTTAGGTATCAAGATATGAAGTGGGCGATTAGCTCAGTTGGTAGAGCATCTCCCTTACAAGGAGGGGGTCATCAGTTCGAATCTGGTATCGCCCACCACTTCATGCCATCATTTCTTATCAGTCACTTGTTTACCTTAAAGTCATATCCCCTTGATATTTTTTCTCTAATATACAGAATATTGCCGTTATTTTACCTTTAGTCCATAACTTTTAAATTTCTTCAGCACTTGCTGCATTTCTGCCGGAGAAAGTATTGGAACGGTTTCCATAATTGGCAGCACTTTTAAATAGAGTTGTGCCAATATCTCAATTTCATTGGCCAACCATAGTGCTTTTTCCAGATTAACTTCCATTGCAATCATGCCATGATGCTGCATCAATAATGCCTTACTGTATGCGATCCCCTTTTTTACATTATCAGCTAATTCAGTCGTGCCAAAAGTGGCATAGGGAATACAAGGAACGTGATCAGTGCCAGTCACGGCAACCATATAGTGGATAGCGGGGATAGCATGATTGAGAATAGAGACTGCGGTGGCATTAACAGCATGGTTATGTACAACGGCGTTGAGATTAGCACGTGCTTGATAGCAAGAGAGATGAAAATGCCATTCGCTTGAAGGCACCTTATCGGCTTCAAATTCCCCCTGATTACTGATAAATACGATTTGATCAGCCGTTAGCTTTTCATAAGCTATGCCACTGGGGGTAATCAGGAAACCATCTTGATAACGGGCACTGATATTGCCTGATGTCCCTTGGTTTAATCCAAGCGCGTTCATTTTGAGACAAGTTTCAATAATCTCTTGGGCAATTTGTTCTTTATTCATCATTTTTCCCTTGTATGATAATGACGGTTACCCACACAGATCAGGGAAAAGCGCCCGTAATCCTTCCGCACTGGCATCACAAATCCCACGTTCAGTAATCAATCCGGTGATAAGTTCAGCAGGTGTAACATCAAAAGCATAGTTTTCGCAAGAGGTTCCATGTGGCGCTGTGTTGACCCAGCTTCGTACACCTTCAGGTGTGATGCCATATACGTGGGATTGTTCTTCACCTGAACGTTGCTCAATGGGAATTTCTTTGACACCATCCCAGACTGTAAAATCCAGTGTAGGAGATGGCAGGGCCACGTAAAAAGGCACCTGATTGGCTTTGGCTGCTAATGCTTTGAGGTAAGTACCAATTTTGTTGCACACATCGCCCCTGGCTGTTGTCCGGTCTGTGCCAACAATACAGAGATCCACTTTGCCATGTTGCATCAAGTGCCCGCCGGCGTTATCAGCAACTAAAGTATGTGGTACACCATGTGAACCCAATTCGAAAGCAGTTAACCCTCCTTGATTACGTGGGCGGGTTTCATCAACCCAGACATGAACTTTAATTCCGGCATCATGTGCCATATAAATAGGCGCCAGAGCAGTTCCCCAATCTACCGTCGCAAGCCAGCCGGCATTGCAGTGAGTCAAAATATTGACCGTTTCGCCTGTTGGTTTGGTTTCGGCAATATTCTGGATTATTTTTAGTCCGTACTCACCAATTTTGCGACAGAGTTCCACATCTTCATCTGCAATTTCATTGGCAATACGATAAGCCGCTGCTTCACGATGTGCCTGTTCGAGATTTTCTAGCGCGCGATAAGTTCGATTCAACGCCCACTTTAAATTGATCGCAGTAGGACGGGTTTTCACTAAAACATTGTAAGCCTGTTGCAGATTTTCATCGCTACTTTCTTGATGCATTGCCAAAGCCATACCATATGCAGCGACGGCACCAATCAAAGGCGCTCCCCGTACCCACATGTCTTTGATGGCTGTTGCGGCGTCTTGCATTGTGCGTAGTTGAATAGTCTGTATTTCAAAAGGGAGTTTGGTTTGGTCGAAAATTTCGACGGTATAACGATCGTCAGCAAGCCAAACAGAACGATAATGAATACCATTAATTTTCATATCAACCTCTTAACACTGTGCGATATAACGCCTGATTAGCGAAAAAGTGGGATAATTTTCTCGATTGACAACCAATTCTCGTGCCAGTTTTAGTGCTCGTTTTTCACAGACAGCGCGCTGGTTTTGATCTTCAATTTGTTTAAAATCGGCAACACCAGCAAACCCAACAATACGCCGATTAATTTCTAAGCCAGCATAGGCGAGCGTGTCTTTAAATAGGGTAGATAGAAATTCATCTTGCACTGTTTTTAAGAAGGAAGCATCGAATGTACCTTGTTGATAAAGTACGACAGGATAGGCATCCCCAATGTCTTTTTCATGCCATAATTGGCGAAAATGACGTTCAAACACTGACCAGGTCGTTTCTATTTGCCCTAAAAGCCATGTTTGGTAATCAACGCATTGCGCATTATTTTCCCGCAGGGCGGGTTGGGCGAAATAAGCCATCAATAAATTACCGATGTAGTTACCGATATCAAATGCCATTGGTCCCATAAAACTAAATTCTGGATCAATAACTTTGGTGGAATTTGGTGTCACCATGATTGAACCGGAATGGAGATCGCCATGCAGCAACGCTTGTGCTTGCGTCATGAATTGATACTTATACTGCATAGCGGCTTGAATAAGTGCGCGATCTTGCCAAATGGCATAGATCTCGTCGTCAAGTTGAGGAGCAGTCCAGTTATTTCTTTCTGCGTTAAAATAAGGCTCAGTAAAAATCAGATCTTCAGTGATTTTACAAAGTTCATGATTCTTAGCGAAGCGAGCAGTAAGATCTTTTTTATCTTTAGCAGCCATGCCGATATCGGAAGTATGGAACAGCGTATTCGCAAGGAAAATGCCAATATCTTCGGCGAGATGGGGTAACTTTTCTCCGGCAATAAGGCGATTGCGTAGGATGATATGCTGAGGTAAATACTCCATGACAAAGAGAGACATTTTCTCATCATAAAAATAGACATCAGGAACATATTCTTTGGCGACTTTTTTTTCTTCAATCAAGGCATGATATTCAAAATGCGCACGAACAAGGGAAAGCGGCCATGATTCACCCGCAGCCCGTACGTAAGGCAGAGCCTGTTTGACGACAATCGTTTTTTCTTTTCCAGAGACGATAAAGACTAAATTAAGATTTCCATCACCCACTTCTTGGATTTGCCAGGTTTCAGGGGAACCGCCTGGTGAAATAGTTGTTGGCAAATTTTTAGCGAGATAATGTGATAAAGATTCGCAAGTTTGTGGAATATACCCTGTAGGAAGATAAGCAGACATTATTTTTCATCCTGATAATTTCATGAAAGAAAGTTCATATACCAATCTAATTTCAAGATGCGTGTGATTTCTCCCCGCGAAGCGGGGAAAAATCAGGTTTCATATCGTGTTGTAAATTGCAACTTGAAGTTTAATGCGTATAAACTGCACAGCGATAACTCATTCTGCTGTAATGAAATTTACATTTGTTAACTATAGATAGGCAAAAGTAAAGTGTCTGTGATGGGACTAACGAATTCCTCTTGAATGAAATATTCTGTTTTTTATTCGACTAATATCAAACGAGTATCAATGATGTTTAAGGTTTTGGCAGAGGGGGCAGACCATAAGCAGCTCTGGCACGATCACAACTTTCATTATAATCTTCCGTTTCCCAGGCTTGAGGAAATTCTCTGCAAGGAGAGGGCCTTTTATCATAGATAGAACAGGAAACTGATGTACCAATTTCACCACATAAATTGGTACATCGAGGGTGGGGTTCATTGGTGCCTTTCATACAGCGCATAAAATCATTTAATTTTTCGGTCATAGAGACGGGAACTGTGCCGCCACCATCCTCAGCTTCTGCCCAATAAAATGAAACACGAAAATATGCACAGCAAGCACCGCAACTAATACAGGGATTGTCTTGTAACTTAGATTGAGAAATTAATGTTTTACTCATACCAGATGTCACTATCTGATGTTTAAACTCATACTTAGGTCAAATAACCTTTCCTCAAAAAGCCTGTTTTCCAATGGAAATCAAGCCCTCTTAAAAATAAATTATGTTGCCAAACTATACCTATTTTCAAGATAAATTTATATACCAATCGCCTTTCAATATGTGTCTTATTATCTCCCTCGCTACGCGGGGAGATATAAACAATCACATTGATTTGCAAGCTGCAATTTGAAGTTGGATTGGTATATATAGTCAAGATTAAAGGCTATTTGATCTACAAAATCAATGCAGTGATTGATTTTAAATTTATTCGCGATGCCGTTGCTGTAAAAAATATTAAAGTTTGCGGGTTGTTTAATTCCTTTAATTACAGTTCTTGACTGCTTTTAAGTAGAAGAACGAATAAGCTGAATGACAGATCATGCTGTCGATTTGAATGAAAATGAAATATTTTCGAAGTGGTTTTTCTCTAAAAATGAACTTTAATAAGGATCACATTTTCGATTGTTCCACTCTGCTGTAATTGTTTCTTGATATGGGCAGTTTGATCTTGACGCTGGGATTACCATTAGGCACTGATTGTTTTTGGTGCCGACGTCATTGTGGTTGATGAATAAGAAATATCTATTTTAATTAAAAACGTAAGGTTTTTAAACATATCTGAATAGTCTGGAGATACTATGCAGCCATTATTGCAGTTGATCCACCGCCATAAATCAGGCGAGAACGTTGGGGTTTACTCTGTTTGCTCGGCACATCCCTGGGTGCTGGAAAGTGCTATTCGTTTTGCCAAAGAGAGAGACTCTTCGGTACTTATTGAGGCAACTTCTAATCAGGTTAATCAGTTCGGTGGATATACCGGAATGCAACCGACAGATTTCCGCGCAATGGTCTGGAACATTGCTGACAAAATAGGGCTTCCTCGCGAAAAAGTCTGGCTTGGTGGTGATCATCTGGGGCCTAATGCATGGCAAAACCGTAGCGCACAAGAGGCGATGCAGCTCTCTGAAACACTGATTTACGATTATGTTGCGGCAGGTTTCAGGAAAATTCATCTCGATTGTTCAATGTCCTGTGCCGATGATCCGGTGCCGCTCTGTGATGAAATCGTAGCATCTCGTGCAGCGAGGCTGTGTCAGGTTGCTGAGCGCAGTTGGAAAGCGCACGGCGGTGAACGCCCTGTTTATGTGATTGGCACTGAAGTTCCTGTTCCGGGAGGTGCTAAAGCGTCAATGGCAGGGATGCAGATCACTTCGCCTCTGGCTGCAGAAACGACGCTGAAAATTCATCAACACGCATGGCAGGAACATGGTTTAGCGGATGTCTGGCCGCGGGTTATTGGCCTTGTGGTTCAGCCAGGCGTCGAATTTGATCATCATAATGTTGAACATTACAAGTCAGCGAAAGCACAAACACTCAGCCAGTTTATCGAGACAGTCCCCCATTTGGTTTATGAGGCGCATTCTACGGATTACCAAACTCCGCGTGCTTACCGTGAATTGGTGCGTGACCATTTTGCCATCCTAAAAGTGGGGCCTGCACTGACGTTTGCCCTGCGCGAGGGGTTGTTTGCTCTCGATAAGCTAGATCGTGAATGGAATGGTGAGCTGAATGCGGCTCACCTGCACAGTACGCTGGAGCAAATCATGCATGAGCAGCCTCAGCACTGGCATCCTTATTACCAAGGCAATGCACATCAGCAATATATCGACCGCCAATACAGTTTTAGTGACCGCATTCGTTATTACTGGGCAGATCCAAAGGCAGAAGCGGCAGTCAATAAGCTGTTGGATAACCTGCGTAATAACCCAATACCTCTGTCGATGTTAAGTCAATACCTGCCTGAGCAGGCTGAAGCAGTAAAAGCAGGGCGGCTGGAACAGGATCCGAAAGTGTGGGTGATGGATAAAGTGAGAACCGTTTTACTTCAGTACGCACTCGCGTGTGAAGGAGCTGTCGCATGAAGACGATACTGTCATATTCACAGTCATGGCTAGAAGAACACGATGCGCTGTTTACCGCAGAGGAAATAGCCCATCAACCCCGTTTATGGCGTGAACTCTATCGTGAATTGGAGTCCAGTGCGGCACAGTGGCAGCCTTTTTTGTCTTCATTGTTAGCTAAGCCTGATCTACAGATTATCCTCTGTGGTGCCGGTTCTTCCGCTTTTGTCGGTAAAGCGATGGCTCCGTGGTTACGTGAACATTGCGGGTTGGATGTTTGCGCCTATGCATCGACAGATATTCTGCCGACACCGTGGCAGTATCTTGAAAAACAGCGTCCGACCTTACTAGTCTCCTATGCACGTTCTGGTAACAGTCCGGAAAGTGTTGGTGTAATTGCGCTGGCAGATCAACTGGCAGGTGATGTTTATCACTTGATACTTACCTGTAATCCTGATGGCGCGCTTGCCCATTATGTCAAGGAGAAGCGGGCTGAGGGTAAGAACAATGTCTGTTCGCTGATTATGCCTAAAGGTTCCCATGATCGTAGTTTTGCAATGACATCCAGCTTCAGCTGCATGACATTGGCGACATTGCTACTGCTTGGCAAACTGGATTTTGCACGGGCAGATAAGTCAGTCGAAAAGATGGCCACTCTCTGTGAAAAGTGTTTTTCAGAATGGTTGCCGCAGATTCAGAAAGTATCACAGTCCGATTTCAACAGAATGGTAGCGTTGGGTTCCGGCTGTTTTACCGGTATCGCGGAAGAAGGTGCCCTGAAGATGCTTGAACTGACCGCCGGGAAAGTAGCAACCCGTTTTGATTCTACACTTGGCGTACGTCATGGTCCTAAATTTATGATCGATGAAACTACCTTAGTTGTCGTGATGCTGTCGGCTGAAGCGTATTGCCGCCGCTATGATATCGATCTGCTCAATGAACTGAAACATGATGAACTAGCAAAACAGATTATTCCGCTTAGTAGCCTGCCATTGTTGGGAGCTGTTGAACTGAATAGTGAGCTCTCTGATGTCTGGTTAATGTTCCCGTATCTTATCTTTTTCCAGTTGTTGGCATTCAATACCTCGCTGTCACATCGCTTATCGCCCGATAATCCTTGCCCAACAGGGGAAGTAAATCGGGTTGTACAAGGTGTCCAGCTATACCCTTATTAACAACAAAATAATAACAGGAGTGAGTATGTCTACCCCAAACATATTGATGACCCGAATCGATAACCGTCTGATTCATGGTCAGGTTGGCGTGACCTGGACAAATTCACTGGGCGCGAATTTGGTTGTGGTGGCAAATGATGAAGCATCAGCCGACCCTGTTGCGCAATCTTTAATGGATATGGTGGTTTCTGACGATGTGCAGACCCGCTATTTCACATTGCAGAAAACAATCGATGTCATCCACAAGGCGGCGGACAGGCAGAAAATTTTTATTGTCTGCAAAACACCTCAGGATGTGCTTACTCTGGTTAAAGGAGGTGTTCCTATTAAATTTGTCAATGTCGGAAATATGCATTTCTCGGAAGGAAAAAAACAGATCCACAAAACAGTTTCTGTTGATGATGCTGATATCAATGCATTCCGTGAGTTGGATAAATTGGGAATCACTTGTGAAATCCGTCGGGTGCCGGATGAAGCAGGTGAATCTGTCTCTAAGCTGATTAGCTGAGGAGGTCAGTATGCTTACTAGCGCACTACTTATCGCTTTACTGGCAGGGATAGCTGGTGTTGATTTGTTCAACGGACTGACTCATATTCACCGTCCCATCGTGATCGGCCCTTTGGTTGGACTGATTTTAGGGGATGTACAGACGGGTTTGCTGGTTGGCGGAACGCTGGAACTGGTCTGGATGGGGATGGTGCCACTGGCCGGAGCACAGCCACCTAATGTGGTTATCGGTGGGGTGATTGGAACAACGTTTGCGATCATGGCACATACCGATCCGAAAGTGGCGATAGGGATAGCTGTGCCATTTTCGATAGCCGTACAGGGTTGCATCACACTGTTGTTTACTATCTATTCACCGATGATGCACAAGTGCGATGAAATGGTGAAAAAACTAAACTGGCGTGGTGTTGAATGGGTTAACTACTTCGGTATGCTCATTCTGTTTTTGTTCTACTTTATTGTGGCTTTCCTGCCTATCTATTTCGGTGCAGATGCGGCGAGTGCCATAGTCAGAAAAGCGCCACAATGGTTGCTTGATGGCCTTGCGGTCGCAGGGGGAATGATGCCTGCGATTGGTTTCTCATTACTGATGAAACTCATGATGAAAAAAACCTATGTGGCCTACTTCATGCTAGGTTTTATTTCCGTAACTTTCCTGAACATGCCGATTATTGCAGTCGCACTCTGCGCATTCGCAATCGCACTGATTGATTTCTTTAATCGTACCCGTAACGACAGCAACGACGATCAGGGTGCTGGTTCTCAGACTACCGCACAGGAGATGAACGATGGCATTTAACATGGAAACCAGTCAGGTTGATCGGGACGACTATATTGATAGTGATCCTGCTCCCGAACTGACAAACCGCGATATTAACGTAATGGCGCTGCGCTCACTATTATTGCAAGCATCGTTTAACTATGAACGTATGCAGGCAGGAGGTTGGTTATATACCCTGATACCAGCACTGCGCAAGATCCATAAAAATCCACAGGATTTATCCAACTCCATGAAAATGCATATGGAGTTTATCAATGTTCATCCCTTTGACGTCACTTTTCTGTCTGGGCTTGTACTGGCGATGGAAAAGAGCAAAGAGAAGGTATCTACTATCCGTGCTGTGAAAGTTGCATTAATGGGACCTTTAGGCGGGATCGGTGATGCTCTATTCTGGTTGACTCTACTACCTATTTGCGCCGGCATTGGGGCATCTTTGGCACTTCAGGGCAGTTTATTCGGACCGATTATTTTTCTGCTAATGTTTAATATTGTGCACTTTGCCCTGCGTTTCGGGCTGGCGCATTACGGCTATCAGGCCGGTACCAAAGCGATTGCCATGCTGAAAACGCACACCAGAAACATCTCTCATGCGGCTTCAATTGTCGGTATGACAGTGATAGGCGCGCTGGTCGCTTCTTATGTTCATCTTTCCACTCCGTTAGTCATGAAGGCTGGTGAGGCGAAGGTTGCTCTACAGACGGATGTACTGGATAAACTGATGCCTAATCTGCTGCCTCTGGCTTTTACTCTACTGGTGTACTGGCTGATGAAGAAGGGAAGCTCACCGGTGAAACTGATTGGTATCACAGTGGTGTTCGGGGTTGTCGGTAAATTAGTTGGTTTTCTATAAGGGGTGCAGATGTTAGGTGTAGTGATAACCGGACATGGTAGTTTTGCCAGTGGCCTGTTGCAGGCAGTAGAGCAGGTCATTGGCCCACAGGCGCAGTGTGTAGCCGTAGATTTTCCAGAAGGAATGTGTACTGAGACACTGAAAAAGGCACTGGCGGCTGCGTGCAGTCAATGTGATCAGGGGGACGGGCTGGTTTTTCTCACCGATTTACTCGGTGGTTCTCCATTCAGACAGTCTGCGCAACTGGCATTAAATCATCCTGCATATCAGGTTATTACCGGTACTAATATGCAGATGGTTGTGGAAATGATGCTTGAACGTGACGGTATGACAGCCTTTGAGTTCCGTGACATGGCACTGGAATGTGGACATCGTGGGCTGACCAGTCTGTGGCATGAGCAACAGCGTGAAAAACCGTCATCACAGGATATTGATGGTATCTGAGGAGGTCACATGTATCTGATTTCTAATCGAGAAATGCTAAAAAAAGCGCAACGGGGTGGATATGCTGTACCCGCTTTTAATGTCCATAACCTTGAAACAGTGCAGGTGGTAGTAGAAACCGCCGCCGCACTGTCATCACCGGTAATATTGGCGGGAACACCTGGCACTTTTACCTACGCAGGGCTGGAATATATGGTGTCTATCTGTCGTGAAGCGGCCTATATCAACCATCTGCCAGTGGCACTGCATCTGGATCACCATGAAGAGTATGATGATATCTGTCATAAAGTGCAGTCTGGTATTCGTTCTGTGATGATTGATGGTTCACATCTGCCTTTTGAGCAGAATATTGAGGCAGTATCCCGGGTGGTTCGATTTTGCCAGAACTACGATGTCAGCGTTGAGGCAGAATTAGGTCGACTTGGCGGGCAGGAGGATGACTTAGTCGTCGATAGCAAAGATAGCTTCTATACTGATCCTATAGCGGCGAAAGAGTATGTTGCTCGGACAGGTATTGATTCACTGGCGGTTGCGATAGGTTCAGCGCATGGCCTGTATCACGGGGAGCCGCACCTTGATTTTGGTCGCCTGGACGCCATCAGGCAGCAGGTTGATATTCCACTGGTACTGCATGGTGCATCGGGTATCCCTGAAGAGATGGTTCGGCGTGCGATTAATTTTGGGATCTGCAAGGTGAATGTGGCGACAGATCTGAAAATCGCTTTTGCTGACGCGGTCAAAGCCTATTTTGCTGAACACCCTGAGGCAAACGATCCGCGCAAATATATCACACCAGGTAAAGAGGCTATGCGCAAGGTGGTCGAAACTAAAATCCACATTTGCGGTAGTGCAGGAATGATGTAACATTTTACAGCAATGCTTTCACAAAGAAGGCGCTCGCTTTTTTAGGGTTGCCTTTTCTATTCTTAATTATTTTTTCTTTACGGACTTTCATTAATTCCTGTTGTTCATCGGAAGTTAATGTCTTGGGTTGGGATTGTTCAACCTGCAAAATTATCTGTAATTTTTTAGCCGATTTACGCTTTATAACGACATGTTAATTAATGTCATTCTATTCCTTTACCAAGGTGTCCTGATTGATTAAAGCACACACATCCCACAGTAAAATTTCCAAAAGATTACAGGCCTCTGAAGGGATATTGGCAGTGTCAGGGGGGTATTTTGGAATTTGATAAATGCATACAAAAAAAAGTCATCAATCAGGTTGTGTAATTACAGAAGTCGATATATTGTGACGAGAGTGATAGCTATGTCACATAGCTGATTGGCTTTTCTTGAATGGTGAGAAACAGTGGCATAGTGTTATCACAGGTTTATTTAATTTCAGACATTTTACCTCGCTTCGGCGAGGTTTTTTGTTGTGTGCCATAGCCTTTGATGTGGTTCAAAGCGCGGATAAGGGAACTAACGGGGCGCAATACGGGAAGAAAAAGCCTCGCTCAGCTAATCCAAGGGCTAAAACGCTATCTGAGGAGCTGGAAAAGCCACTATAGCCAGAGCCAGTGGCCATCGGTGATGCCGATGGATAAGACGTAAGCTACGCAGCATCCTCTGGAAACAGTGGCGAATAAGTTGTAGCCCCCTGAATATGGCACTGCCGTGGAGCTGGGCTTGGTGGAGTCACGCGAAATTAGATTTGGTATTCTATCATGCGTTTTAGAAACAGTGCCTGTATGTCTTGTCGTTGGTTTAAAATGACATGTACGACTACATCAGTTTCTGAATCGACTGTGTAAAGAATTTTGTATCCATTTTTTGTATTACACTCACGATACTCAAATACACCAATCTTACTTAGCTGAAACGAGATTGGGCTTGCTAATGGAAAAATGCTCACATTACTTTCGAATTCCGAAATGAAATCGTTAATTATGGATAAAGGATCAATATCTTTAGTCCGCAAAAAGTTCGCAATATCTTTAACGCATATTTTGCAGTGCCAGTGTATTTTATTGTTACAGTTTTATTCATAATAATTAAATAAAATTTAAAACTCATAAAACCTACAAGTGAACACACTAATGTACAAACAGAAAACATATTCGCCATAGCACATAGTTATGGATTTTATGCTAGTTGGATAGGGAAAGCTTAAGAATAACGGGTAAGGATAAAAAGAAACCATTATCACTATAGGGCGGTCATCTGCCCTTTAACTCTCAGGGTGATCAACTATGGTAGAAATTAACGGTTCCCGCAGATGGCTCAAATCTGAGTCATGATGGAAATTCCCATCATCTTTAAACCCTGCATTGTTATTTTCCCAACACAGGGTGACTTAATGTAACTGAGTAACTCACAACGAATTTCGTCGGCAGTGAGTTAATTGGCTTTTAAATCCCATTTAACAACATTAAGTAAGGCTCGCAGGCAACCTTTTAATAAGTCTCGTAGTCCTCATACTCAGTAAAGTGAGGAGCCTCCGAGATTAAGGATTCCTTGTTGACGAAAGTATAACCTACGAAAATTTCGTAGTTGAATCTTTAAGATTGATGACACCTTAATCTGAAGGAATCCCTATAATCGCGTAAAATATCGCGAGCGTTTTCAGTATCTCAATGAGCACGTTCCAGAAAATATTGAATACTATCCGGTGAGTGTTCACCCAACCATTCAGCTAGTTGCCAGCTTCATAACCCACCCAATATTGTATAGAAGAAATATTGGGAGTTTCTATACAACAAATTGTAGAGATTTAGGAAGACGGTTGTAGACTTCGAGAGATTAGGGTTTTTCTCTATGGCTTGATTTATCTGGGATTAAGAGACTTTAGTAGACGTCGAGAGAGGTTTGTTTGGCGTCCCCTGCAGGAATCGAACCTGCAATTAGCCCTTAGGAGGGGCTCGTTATATCCATTTAACTAAGGGGACCAATGGAACGCAGTATACCTGTTTTTCTTGTCAGAGATAAGGTATAACGAACTGTTTGCCTATATAATCACCACTCTTTTTGATTACCATTAATGAAAGATAGGCAGTATATTTTACATATTGGGTGCAATAGCTGGTATACAGCGCGATAATTGATATCTAAAAATAATTATATGGAGAACAGTATGAAGTATAGTCTGAGCGGGGTTGCTCTTACAGCCGTCTTACTTGCAGGATGTGCCAGTTCATCGAATACGATGGAGCAGGGGCGTTCTGATCCGCTGGAAGGGTTTAACCGTGCTATGTTTAACTTTAATTATGATGTTCTCGACCCATATGTACTGCGCCCTGTTGCTGTAGCCTGGCGTAATTATGTGCCAATGCCTGCACGAAATGGCATTGGTAATTTTATGAGCAACCTTGAAGAGCCAGCCAGTATGGTGAACAGTTTCTTGCGTGGCGATGTTCATGAAGGTGCAAAACACTTCAACCGTTTCTTTTTGAATACGTTGTTGGGAATGGGGGGGCTTATTGATGTGGCTTCCATGGCTAATCCCAAACTGGCAAAAGAAGATCCGATGCGTTTTGGTAGCACATTGGGATACTATAATGTGGGGTATGGCCCATATGTTGTTTTGCCCGGTTACGGCAGTTTTACACTGCGTGATGAGGGCGGTAACCTTGCGGATATGACTTATCCTGTATTGAGTTATTTTACGGGATGGGTGTCGGTAGGCACGTGGATTTTCCAAGGTATAGAAACCCGCGCTCGCTTGCTGGATTCTGACGGCTTGTTAAAAAATTCTTCAGATCCTTATTTGATGGTGCGCGATGCTTACTTCCAACGCCACGATTTTATGGCCAATGGAGGTAAGTTGGAGCCAGAAAAAAATCCTAATGCGGCAAGCATTGAAGATGAATTGGATTCTATAGATTAGTTCGTACTTATGATCAAAAAAGGATAGCACTTGCTATCCTTTTTTGGGATTACAGTATGTAGTTAGAACGTATAGTTAAAGTTTATACCATACAACCATGCAGTTCCTTTGGAATCGAACTCATATGGTGTCGTGCCACCTAATTTCTGGACTTCTTCTGGTAGTTTTTCACTAATATGTACTTTTTTGCCACGCATATAGGAAACACCGACATCTACAGAAGCATCTTTGTTGAATGCGTAAGTGGTTCCTAAGCTAAACCAAAAACGATCTTGATCTGGAATGGAAATAGAACGATTTTTGGCTGGTACAGGGCTTTCATCAAAGGCGATACCACCACGGAATGTCCAGTTATCGTCATGGTAGTAAGTTGTACCTAGTGAGATACGGTAAGCGTCACGGAAGCCTTCGTGTTTCTCAAATGCAACATTACCCGTGTCACTCCTTACTGCTTTTAATTCTTTGAATTCGCTCCAGCCAGTGTATAGCAAGCTATAGTGAATTGCCCACTGTGGAGCAACACGGTTATAACCTGAGAGTTCCCACATATCCGGTAAATTCAGGTCCAGCTTGCCTTTGACTATATTACCATTAGTCCCATTATCAAAGACTTTTGGTATATATGGCAAATCATTGCTGTAATCTCCGCTTTTAAACTTAACCTTGACTTTTGAACGGTAAGTCAGGCTATAGCGGTTATTTTCGTCATACTGATATAGGAACCCTGCATTCCAACCGTAACCCCAATCTTTACCTTCCAATCTGGCAGCTTCAGCGCTATCTGGGATTGAAAGATGTGCAAGGACTGGATTATTTGTGGCCAGCCCTTTAGCGTTTAGCATCTTAGTGGCTATTGGGCCGAATTCTCCCATATGACGGGCAATTTTGGCATCAGCATAAACAGCATTGACACCTAAGCCAAAGCTAAACTGGTTATTAAATTTGTAAGCACCGCTTAGGTTTAGGTTCATGGTCTTCAGTTGAGTTTTACCGCCTAGCAGGCCAGCAGAATAGTTGTTGCTGAAGTCGGTAGACAAGCCGAAGTTAGACGTTGCAGATGCGCCAACAAACCATTGATCATTGATTGGCGTAATAAAATGCAGGTTTGGGATCCATGCACGCGGTGCGATATTTTTAGCATCAGTGCTGTTTTTGGTGATGGGAGACTTTCCGGTGATATCAACATCTGGGTTGACATACACCAAACCACCAGAAAATGATGGGCGATCAAATAAGGTCATGGCCGCAGGGTTACGACTGCCTACGGAAGCGTTATCTGCAACGGCACCTGCCCCAGAAAATGCACGGCCTAGTCCTGATGATGAATATTCATTCAATTGAAAACCAGCAGCACTAGCGTTGGATGAGAGGATTGCAACCGCCACTGCTAACGCTGAACGTGTAAATAGGTTTTTCTGGTCCATAACCAAAACCTCATTGTCTAATTATTATTAACATGCCACTCAAGTAGCTGAGAGCGCGGGATTGTAGAGTCGATTTGTCACCATGACAATAATGACAAATCAGACCAGTGCACGAAGTATAGGCTTGATAATAGAATATGTTGCAAGAATGTTTTCTAAATATAACTAAAATGATTCTCAAATTGGGACTTGCTTAACAAAAAATAGACAACTTCCGTTAATGAAGTGTAAACGGGTTTTTGTTGACGTGGTCAGATCAATAAATAGTGAGATAAATGGCGTCAAACAGTGCAAATGCTGGTTATTGGCAGTCAGGAAAACGTAGAATTATCAGCAAGTTTTTTAGTCGGAGAAATTAAATGTCTGATGCGATTAACCGCTGTAATGCCGAAGAAACGGCAGCTTGCTGTTGTGTTGATGTGGGAACCGTTATTGATAATGAAGACTGCACCGCTTCTTATCAGTGTATTTTTGCGAGTGAACAAGACGCAGAAATCATGCTTAATACGTTAATTAAGAAGGCAAAATCAGTGGAATCTGATCCCTGTGTTATACGCCATAGTATCGAAGCGGTTAACGGTGGGATGCAATTATCGATGGACTTTACCTTTAGCTGCCAAGCGGAAGCCCTCATCTTTCAGTTAGGCTTGCGTTAATTCACTTTGAACGACGGTTTTCTCATTGTTTTGTCATGTCAAACAGTGGGGAAATCGCTTGTAATAGATTGTAAATCATTGCCTTTTCTTTGTACTCCTTTCGCTTATTCTCCATTTAAGTTGTATAAATTATAAATAGTTTAAAGTTGAGTTTGTTCTCATTTTTGATTTATTCCTATTTGCTATTTTCCAACATTACGTTAACAATGCATCATCAGGTCTGACCTCTTACGAGGTGAGTAAATATTTTTAATCAATCAATTGATTTAGTTAATAATAATTAGGAGTTGCTATGGGTCGTTCTTCAACAAAAGTGACATCGCAGAAGGAACGTGTTGCTATTGTCAGCGGGTTGCGCATTCCTTTTGCGAAACAGGCAACTTTCTACCACGGTATTCCGGCTGTTGACTTGGGAAAGGCTGTTGTAAGCGAGCTGGTCATTAGGAGCGGTTTGTCGCCTGAGAAGATCGACCAATTGGTTTTTGGGCAAGTTGTTCAAATGCCGGAAGCGCCAAATATTGCAAGGGAAATTGTTTTGGGGGCAGGCTTAAGTGTGAATACTGATGCCTATAGTGTTTCCCGTGCCTGTGCGACGAGTTTTCAGGCAATTGCAAACGTGGCTGAAAGTATTATGGCAGGCGTAGTCAATATAGGGATCGCAGGAGGTGCGGATTCCTCATCCGTTTTACCTATCGGAGTGACGAAGTCATTGGCGCGTATGTTAGTTGACATGAACAAAGCCAAAAGTCTCACCCAACGATTAAAATTACTCAGTCGATTGAAATTACGTGATTTATTGCCTGTATCCCCTGCTGTTGCAGAGTATTCCACAGGGTTGAGAATGGGAGATACCGCTGAGCAGATGGCAAAAACGTATCATATCAGCCGCGAAGATCAGGATGCGCTTGCGCACCGCTCGCATGTACTGGCCGCCAAAGCCTGGGAGCAAGGGCTTTTGCAAGAGGAAATCATATCGGCCTATTTCCCGCCATACCGCAAGACATTGGCAGAAGATAATAATGTCAGAAAAAACTCAACCTTAGCTTCTTATGCCAAATTGCGTCCGGCCTTTGATCGAAAACATGGCACAGTCACCGCGGCAAACAGCACACCACTGACGGACGGTGCCGCAGCAGTGATGTTAATGCGTGAATCCGTTGCCAAAGAGCTTGGTATGGTTCCATTGGGGTATTTACGTAGTTATGCATTTTCTGCCATTGATGTTTGGCAGGACATGTTACTGGGGCCGTCCTATGCAACCCCGTTGGCGCTTGAGCGTGCGGGTATCACTCTCAATGAATTGACCATTATCGACATGCATGAAGCATTTGCTGCTCAAACATTAACGAATTTAAAAATGTTTGCCAGTGAGAAATTTGCCCGTGAAAAGTTGGGACGTACTCAGGCAATTGGCGAAGTGGATATGGATAAATTCAATGTGTTAGGCGGATCAATTGCTTATGGGCACCCCTTCGCGGCGACAGGCGCCAGAATGGTGACCCAAACGTTGAATGAATTGCGTCGCCGTGGGGGTGGTTTTGGGTTAACGACAGCTTGTGCCGCTGGTGGTTTGGGTGCAGCAATGGTATTGGAGGTAGAATAATGGCTCAGGCTGAAAAAGAAACGGTTATGTCAGCAACAATGCAACCGGTATTCCGTTTTTCTGTCAGGGACGACAAGGTGGGAATTATCACCATTGATGTCCCAGGAGAGAAAGTCAACACCCTGAAAGCTGAATTTGTTGAGCAGTTCCTGATCATGTTTGAAAAAGCGCAACAAGTTTCAGGTTTGAAAGGGTTGGTTATTGTGTCCGGCAAGCCGGATACTTTCATTGCTGGTGCGGATATTAGCATGATAGCTAACTGCCAAACCCAGGAAGAAGCGTCAGCATTAGCTGAAAAAGGTCAAAAACTGTTTGCGCAGATTGCCAATTATCCTTTGCCTGTAGTGGCAGCGATTCATGGTGCGTGCTTAGGTGGTGGGCTGGAGTTAGCATTGGCTTGCCATGCGCGTATCTGTTCTTTGGATGAAAAAACCCGTCTTGGTTTGCCAGAAGTTCAGCTTGGGTTATTGCCAGGCTCAGGTGGAACGCAGAGATTACCTTGCTTGATTGGTGTCAGTGCTGCTTTGGACATTATATTGACAGGCCGTCAGCTCAAGGCAAAACAGGCGCTACGGTTGGGTGTTGTGGATGACGCAGTTCCTTTAGATATCTTATTAGATGTTGCTGTGCAATATGTTAAAAAAGGCATCGTGAAACGGAAGCCATTGGCATGGTCGCAGCGTATACTGGCAAGTGCGTTAGGCAGGCCGTTGTTATTCCAGATGGTTCATAAAAAAACGCGAGAAAAAACTCGCGGCCATTATCCCGCCCCAGAAAAAATCATCAATGTGATTCGTGCCGGTTTGGAAAAAGGCTCAGAGAAAGGCTTTCAGCTTGAAGCCAAGGCATTTGGTGAGCTGGCGATGACGCAAGAATCAGAAGCATTGCGGAGCCTGTTTTTTGCTTCTACAACGTTGAAGAATGAAACTGGCTCTTCAGAACAGCCCGCTGAAATCAGACAGGTGGGGATTTTGGGAGGCGGCCTGATGGGGGGCGGTATTGCCAATGTAACCGTGACGCGAGGAAATTTGCCTGCCCGCATTAAAGATATTAATGAAAAGGGTATTAATCAGGCTTTGAAATATACATGGGATCTCCTTTCTAAGCGGGTAAAACAGCGTCGTTTGAAATCAAGTGAGCGTTCTCGTCAGATGTCTCTATTGACAGGAACGACCGATTACAGTGGATTTAAGCAAGCTGATATTGTTGTTGAAGCGGTATTTGAAGATTTAGTCTTAAAACGCAAAATGGTTACAGAGATTGAAGAGAATACAAAACCTGAAACCATTTTTGCGTCTAACACTTCTTCATTGCCAATCCATAAGATTGCTGAAACTGCGACTCGGCCAGAGCAGGTGATCGGTCTTCACTATTTCAGTCCTGTAGACAAAATGCCGCTGGTGGAAGTTATTCCACATGAGGGAACAAGTGAAAAAACGATCGCAACTGCTGTAGCGTTAGCCAAGAAACAGGGAAAAACAGCGATTGTTGTTGGTGATAAAGCGGGTTTTTATGTAAACCGGATTCTGACACCTTACATTAATGAGGCGGGTTATTGTTTATTGGAAGGTGAGCCGATTGAACATATTGATAATGCTTTACTGAATTTTGGTTTTCCTGTTGGCCCTATCAATCTGCTGGATGAAGTTGGCATAGATGTGGGGACTAAAATTATCCCTATTTTAGTAGAAGAATTAGGCAGTCGATTTGAGGCACCAGAGATTTTATCTGCAATTTTGCAGGATGACCGAAAAGGCAAGAAGAATGGCCGCGGCTTCTATTTGTATACGGGCAGAAAAAAAGCCAAAGAAGTGGATGCTTCGATTTATTCCTTATTAAAGATCAAACCAGCGATAAAAATGTTGCCGGCTGACATTGCCCAGCGTTGTGTGATGCTCATGCTGAATGAAGCTGTGCGCTGTCTGGATGAGGGGATTATCAGAAGTCCACGTGATGGTGATATTGGTGCTGTATTTGGCATCGGATTCCCGCCATTCCTGGGAGGGCCATTCCGTTATATTGATAAGCTTGGCAGTGATAAAGTTGTAGAAATTTTACGTCGTCTGGAGGCGCAATATGGCGAAAGGTTTGCGCCCTGTGAGCGTTTAGTCCAGATGGCTGAACAGAAAAAGAAATTTCACGCATAACTTGAATTTTATTTAAATAACCCGATCGGCTCTTTTAATTAAGAGTCGATTTTTTATGGCAATTAAATCCTTATTCGTATTTTTTATCTATACACGTTACCTTTCAAGTTGCTCATTATAAGACAACATAACTTATTGTTTCTCCCCGCTTAGCGGGGAGAAACAATATGCATCTTGAAGTGAGATGGGTATAAAAAGAATCTACGAAATAACAAGAGATATATCGATTTTTTTAGCCATTTTATTTACCTTTGTTTTAGGGCAGAATGCGGATTGGCCCTAACTGAAACGTTTTTATATCCTTCGGAAATCCATAGGGCATATATCAAATATTAGCTTGATAATTGCTTTTGAGCTTACGTTTTAATGCCGTATAACCAATGGCTTATCTCAAGAAATACGAGTGTATAGGGTATTTTGAGATCGGTTTGCAATTAACTAAACGGTGGATTATGTACGTTTTTATTATGCGTCACGGTGATGCTGCTTTGGATGCAATCAGTGATGCAGCACGGGAGCTGACACCTAGAGGGTGGCAAGAATCACAGAAGATGGCAGGTTGGCTTTCACAACAAACGCCTGGTATTGATTGTATTTTGGTCAGTCCTTATATTCGTGCAGGACAAACATTAAAGGCGGTGCGAGAAAATTTGGCGCTTCCTGATAATGAAGAGTTATTGGCTGAGTTAACGCCATCGGGTGATGTTGCGTTGGTTGCCAGCTATTTACACGTCTTGTCAACACAAGGACACAAATCTGTATTGGTGGTTTCCCATTTACCGTTAGTCGGTTATTTGGTTTCTGAGCTTTGTCCTGGGCAAACGCCGCCGATGTTTGCTACATCCAGCATTGCTTGTGTCGAGCTGGATCACCAAACAGAAAAAGGGTGTCTGTTATGGCAAACATCTCCTGCACAATTAGCGGCGAAATCCTGACCAGACACCTTAACCATTAGGAAGTTTAATTAAATATACCAATCTGACTTCAAGATGCGTGTGATTTCTCCTTGCGAAGCGGAAGATATAGGACGCATCTTGAAAGGCGATTGGTATATAAAGACCAAATTAGCGCTGCGTAAACTCATCCATCTCTACCAAAATGAGTAACGCAGCGTTCCCTCCCCACGCTTTGGGCGCTTGATGGAAGGCAATAATATCAGGATGTTGGGCAAGCCATAGCGGGGCTTGTTGCTTGAGAATATGTTTACCGTGTCCATGCATAACACAGGCACAATAGACATGTTCGCGACGACAGGCAGCGATTAATGCCCCAATTTCTTGTTTGGCCTGTAACTGAGTTAGCCCATGTAAATCCAGAAAAAGTTCAGGGGAATAATCTCCACGCCGCAATTTCTTTAATTCATAATGATGGCTGGCGCCTTCCCGAATGTAACGAGTCGGGCCTTCCATTTCCAAATTTGGCTGGAATTCATCAGAAAAATAATAACTGGCATCAGTTTGCTCCTGCATCAAGCGTTCAGGGGCAACAGCGTTAATTTTTTTTCTTTTCGGGGGATGGGAAACCGTATCTTGTGCAATACGACGGGTTCCTGTAACAGACGTTCTGAATAGACTGATGTCTTCTGAGTTTAGTTGATATTTCTTCTTCATTACAATTCATTTACTCACTGCTTTTGGCAAGTGTACATGATTTTTTGTGATGTTTCCTGACAGTTATCATTTTAAGTAACAAATTGTTCACAAAATGATTTGACAATTATGTTTGGTTATAAAATAAATGTATATACAACATGAGTTCTGATACAAACAAGAAAGATAACAGGATAGTACAATGTCGATTGAACTGAGAGACACTGATGTCATATGGCGCAATGCCAAACTTGCTACGATGGATCCTGCAATTAAGAACGTTGATGGTGAAAGTCATTACGGCATGTTAGAACAGCATGACCTTATTGTGCGGGATGAAAAAATCTTAGCGATATTACCGACAGATAGCGTACCAGCTAACCAATGTAAGATCATTGACGCAGAGCAGCGCTTAATTACACCTGGCTTAATCGATTGCCACACTCACTTAGTTTTTGGTGGCAATAGAGCCTCTGAGTGGGAACAGCGCTTGAATGGGGTTTCTTATGAAGAAATTAGTGCTAAAGGGGGAGGGATCAATTCTACCGTTAATGCCACCCGTAACAGTTCCGTTCAACAGTTAGAAAGCGTATCCCAGAAACGTCTCAATGCATTGATGGCTGAAGGGGTGACAACAGTTGAGATGAAATCAGGTTATGGGCTAGATCTGATAAATGAAGAAAAACAGTTAAAGGTTGTGCAGGCATTGGCACAGAAAAATCCTATCGAAATTAGCCCGACATTACTTTCTGCCCATGCCGTCCCACCTGAATATAAGCATGATCCTGATGCCTATATTGATTTAGTTTGTGACTCCATTTTGCCTACTCTCTGGCAAAAACAGTTATTCGAAGCTGTTGATGTATTTTGTGAAACCGTTGGTTTCACTTTAAATCAGACTAAACGCCTTTTTGCAACAGCAAAACGTTTGAATATTCCCGTAAAAGGTCATGTTGAGCAACTTTCCAATTTAGGAGGCAGTGAACTGGTTGCTGAATATCAGGGTTTATCCGTTGATCATATTGAGCATTTGGATGAAAAGGGTATTGAGGCTATCAGCCGTAGTGGAACAGTGGCAGTATTACTGCCGGGAGCATTTTACTTCCTGCGAGAAACTCAACGTCCACCCATTGCATTATTGCGCCAATACGGTGTTCCAATGGCTATTTCAACCGATTTTAATCCTGGTACGAGCCCTTTTGCTTCCTTGCGCCTGATTATGAATATGGCTTGCGTACAATTTGGTTTGACACCAGAAGAAGCCTGGCAAGGCGTGACTATTCATGCAGCTCAGGCACTGGGACGAGCGGGTAGTCATGGTCAATTAGCCGCGGGTTTTACGGCGGACTTTGTTGTTTGGGATGCCCGAAACCCCGTTGATATTTTATACGAACTGGGACATAACCCGTTGGTTTATCGTATTTATCATGGCGAAATTACGCATCGTAATGATTTAAATGGCCTTAATTAATGGTGGTGAGGGAAAAAATATGAATTTATGGCATCCAACATCCGAAAACATTTGGCAAGGGCGCAATGATCTTGCTGAAGCCAATAACGCGTTACGGTTATTCCAGACAATAAAACAGCCAGCCAGTTTCTCTCCAGCCGAATTTCCTCACCACATTGCGCTATTGGGATTTGAATGTGATGAAGGTGTTAAATTGAATCAGGGACGTCCGGGAGCGAAATTGGGACCAGAATATTTGCGCCAATCGTTGGCAAACCTGGCGAGTTATGATGGTCACGATAGATTGGTGGATTTGGGGAATATTCGTGCTAATTCTGGTGAATTGAGTGAAGCACAGCAGGCACTCAGTGATGCTGTCTATGAATGCCAGCAGAATAATATGAAAACGCTGATTTTTGGTGGTGGGCATGAAACGGCTTTTGCTCATGGGATGGGAATTTACCGTGCGTTTTCGCAGCAGCGTGTCGGTATCATCAATTTTGATGCCCACTTGGATCTGAGAAATTCACCGCAGCCTACATCAGGAACCCCATTTCGGCAACTTGCGCATTACTGCCAGCAACACCAGCGCCCATTTAATTACAGTTGTGTTGGCGCCAGCTTGGCATCAAATACCCAGGCATTACTGGATGAAGCTAACCATCTTGATGTCACCATTATTTGGGATACCCACTGCGTTGAATCCATGTTGGATAGGGTACAGCAGCAATTACAAGATATAATTAATCAGGTTGATATCATTTATATGACCATCGACTTGGATGTGCTGCCAATTTGGCAAATGCCGGCCGTTTCTGCGCCTGCGGCATTGGGTGTTCCGCTGGAGCGTTTATTGCCATTGGTTCAACTCATCTGTCAGAGCAAAAAATTGCAAGCCGTAGATTTAGTTGAGCTTAACCCTTTATATGATATCCAGGGAATGGGGGGGAAAGCGGCGGCTCGCCTTGCATGGCAGTTGGTGCATTGGTGGAATAAATAGGTTGGTGAACGAATAAAAAGCGAGAAGGAAGGGATAGTGACAGACGATTTACCAGATACATATGCCAAACCAGTGCCTTTGTATGCAAGAGTCAAACAAGTGATTATTGAAAAGATCTATACGGGGGAGTGGAAACCGTATGATCGGATCCCTTCGGAAGCGGAATTGGTCAGGCAATTTAACTGTAGTCGCATGACGGCTAACCGGGCATTGAGGGAGCTAACAGCAGAAGGTTTTCTATTCCGTTTGCAAGGTGTGGGGTCGTTTGTCTCTGAGCCGAAAGGACAATCGGCGTTATTTGAAATTCATAGTATTGCCGATGAAATTGCTTCCCGCTCTAACCGGCATAGTTGCAAGGTGCTGAAACTTGCTGAAGTGAAGGCTAACATGACGCAGGCTGCGGAATTCAGTATTGCAGTAGGTGCGCCGCTCTACCATTCCATCATTGTACATTATGAAAATGATGTCCCTGTGCAGATTGAAGATCGTTTTGTCAATGTTCAGGCGGCACCAGAGTATTTGCGGCAAGATTTTCGTCAGCAAACGGCCCATGATTATTTATCCCAGGTAGCGCCATTGACCGAAGGGGAGCATATCGTCGAAGCCGTGGCGGGGGATGCCCTCTCTTGTCGGTTATTACAAATTGAGGCAAATACGCCTTGTTTGTTAATCAGCCGGCGAACCTGGTCGAAAGCATTTATTGTTTCCAGTGCCAGGTTATTGTTTCCTGGGTATCGATATAAATTGAAAGGGCGTTTTAGTTCATAGTTCCCCTAATGGAGCTACAAAAAGTTGAGCGGTAAAAACCCTCTTTTTCCGTTGGGTAGAAGAGGTTTTTTATTCATCACTGTAACAATAATGTAAAATAAATGTGATGTTAAACACAAAGCCAGCAAAAATATTCCCCTGTTTATCACGAAATAAATCAATATCATCTTTTTGATTTTAAATAAAAAAATATTTTTACCGCATTATTAACTTTATCTCTGTCACATTTTTGCCTATTGAATGTACATGTATATACAACTATACAATTAACAAAATTCACAACGATGAGATAGGAAAAAACCGTGACGACGCAAAATAATAAATTCAGCAACGTAACCATTCGTGCTCCCAGAGGGACACAACTCACAGCAAAAAGTTGGCTAACCGAAGCACCACTTCGTATGCTCATGAATAACCTTGATCCCGATGTGGCGGAAAATCCCTGTGAATTGGTGGTGTATGGTGGCATTGGTCGTGCAGCCAGAAACTGGGAATGCTATGAAAAAATCGTTGAAACCTTAAAGAGTCTGGAAAATGACGAAACCCTGTTGGTGCAATCAGGCAAGCCTGTGGGGGTGTTTAAAACACATGAAAATGCCCCGCGTGTATTAATTGCCAACTCGAACTTGGTGCCACACTGGGCGACATGGGAACATTTTAACGAACTGGATGCCAAAGGGCTGGCTATGTATGGTCAGATGACTGCCGGTAGTTGGATTTACATCGGAAGCCAGGGCATTGTTCAGGGGACTTACGAAACTTTTGTCGAAGCAGGCCGCCAACACTACAACGGCAATTTGACCGGACGTTGGATACTGACAGCCGGTTTGGGGGGAATGGGCGGAGCACAGCCACTGGCTGCGACATTGGCCGGTGCCTCTTCATTAACCATAGAGTGCCAACAAAGCCGCATTGACTTTCGTCTGCGTACTAAATATGTGGATGAACAGGCCGTTGATCTGGATGATGCTTTGGCGCGTATTGAACGTTATACCCAGGAAGGTAAAGCAATTTCGATAGCATTGTGTGGTAATGCTTCAGAGATTTTACCTGAGCTGGTACGCCGTGGTGTGCACCCTAATATGGTGACAGACCAAACCAGCTCCCATGATCCATTACATGGTTACTTACCGGCTGGCTGGACATGGGAAGAATATTGCCGCCGTGCCGAAAGTGAACCAGAAGTGGTGATCCAAGCGGCAAAAGCGTCAATGGCCGCACATGTTGAAGCTATGCTGGCTTTCCAGAAACAGGGTGTACCTACTTTTGATTATGGCAATAATATTCGCCAAATGGCGAAAGAGGTAGGTGTTGAGCACGCCTTTGATTTTCCTGGATTTGTTCCCGCTTACATTCGTCCTCTGTTCTGTCGCGGTATCGGACCTTTCCGTTGGGCGGCGCTTTCCGGTGATCCTGAGGATATTTATAAAACTGATGCCAAGGTAAAAGAGTTGCTGCCGAATGATGACCATTTACACCGTTGGTTAGATATGGCAAGAGAGCGCATCAGTTTTCAGGGCTTGCCTGCACGTATCTGTTGGGTGGGATTGGGCGATCGCGCCAAATTAGGATTAGCATTCAATGAAATGGTTCGCCGTGGGGAACTTTCCGCCCCAATCGTGATTGGCCGTGATCATTTGGATTCTGGCTCTGTCGCCAGCCCTAATCGTGAAACTGAATCCATGCAAGATGGTTCTGACGCTGTTTCTGACTGGCCATTGCTGAATGCCTTACTGAATACAGCCAGTGGTGCGACGTGGGTTTCCTTGCATCATGGTGGGGGCGTTGGTATGGGATTCTCTCAACATTCCGGCATGGTTATTGTTTGTGATGGAACGGATGAAGCGGCTGAACGCATTGCCCGTGTATTACACAATGATCCGGCAACGGGAGTTATGCGTCATGCTGATGCGGGCTATGAATTGGCTATCCAGTGTGCGAAAGAGCAAGGACTAAACTTGCCAATGTTAAACCTGCCAGTGACTGATGCGAAATAAGGAGCGTTGTTAGAATGAAAAATATCACTATTCATCCGGGAAAAATGACACTTGAAGAATTACGTCATGTTTATCAGCATCCTGTTCACATTAGTTTGGACGAACAATGCTTTCCTGCCATTGAGAGCAGTGTTGCTTGCGTGAACCGCATTATCAGTGAAAATAAAACGGCTTATGGTATCAATACCGGTTTTGGTTTGCTGGCGAATACCCGTATTGCAGAACAAGATTTGGAAGAATTGCAGCGTTCTATTGTGTTGTCACATGCGGCGGGTGTTGGGGAGCCTCTGTCGGATGAAATTGTCCGATTGATTATGGTGTTGAAAATCAATAGCCTTGCCCGTGGTTATTCCGGCATTCGTCTGGACGTGATCCAGGGATTGATTGCCTTGGTCAACGCTGAAGTTTATCCCTGTATTCCAAGCAAAGGTTCAGTAGGGGCTTCTGGTGACTTAGCACCACTAGCGCATATGAGCTTGTTATTGTTGGGAGAAGGGAAAGCCCATTATCGTGGCGAATGGCTGCCGGCAAAAGTAGCACTGGAAAAAGCGGGACTTGAGCCGATGTGTCTTGTCGCCAAAGAAGGATTGGCACTGCTCAACGGTACACAAGCTTCTACCGCCTTCGCCTTAAAAGGACTATTTGCCGCCGAAGATTTACTCGCATCAGCGATTGTTTGTGGCGCCATGTCTGTTGAAGCTGCTCTTGGCTCCCGTAAACCCTTTGATGCTCGTATCCATGAAGTCCGTGGGCAGAAAGGCCAGATTGATGTGGCAGCCCTTTACCGTTTGGCATTGGGAGAACAAAGTGAGATTTGTGCATCCCATAAAAACTGCCCGAAAGTTCAGGACCCTTATTCATTACGCTGCCAGCCTCAAGTGATGGGCGCTTGTTTAGCCCAAATCCGCCATGCGGCTGATGTCATTATGGTTGAAGCCAATGCCGTCTCTGATAATCCGCTGGTCTTTACTGAAGAAGATGAGGTGATTTCTGGGGGTAATTTCCACGCTGAACCGGTTGCGATGGCATCGGATAATCTGGCTATTGCTCTGGCAGAAATAGGTTCATTGTCAGAACGCCGCATTGCCTTGTTGATGGACAGCAATATGTCCCAGTTGCCGCCATTCTTAGTTGAAAACAGCGGTGTTAACTCCGGCTTCATGATTGCACAGGTGACTGCGGCTGCGCTGGCAAGTGAGAACAAGGCGCTGGCGCATCCTTCCAGTGTTGATAGTTTGCCAACATCAGCCAATCAGGAAGATCACGTTTCAATGGCACCCGCCGCGGGGCGTCGTTTATGGGAGATGGCAGATAATGTGCGAGGGATCTTAGCGATTGAATGGCTGACGGCTTGCCAGGGCATGGATTTTCGTCATGGCTTGAAGAGTAGTCCGATATTGGAAAAAGCCCGCCATATTCTCCGCGAGAAAGTTGCACATTATGATAAAGATCGCTTTTTCGCCCCGGATATTGATGCAGCAATTCAGTTGTTGGCTGAACGGCAACTTTCGGCCTTGTTGCCTGCTGGGAATATCTTAGAAAACTAAGTACAGACTCATCGTCTTAGGCCGGATAAGCTCCGGCCTTATCGTAGTATTTATCTCTTCCAATCTAATAATAAAAGACATAAGGATAAATCATGCAAAACATTTCACAACTCAAGCGAGGATTAAGTGTTCGCCACATTCGGTTTATGGCACTGGGTTCGGCAATTGGCACCGGTCTTTTCTATGGTTCAGCGGGAGCCATTAAAGCCGCAGGACCGGCGGTATTGCTAGCTTACGCCATTGGCGGTGCAGCTGTATTTATGGTCATGCGGGCATTGGGGGAAATGGCGGTACATCGCTCCGCGCCAGGTTCTTTCTCTTATTATGCCACCCAGTATTTAGGGCCATTGGCGGGTTTTCTGACCGGATGGACTTACGTTTTTGAAATGCTGGTTGTTTGCCTTGCTGACGTCACTGCATTTGGCATCTATATGAAGCTCTGGTTTCCCCATGTTGACCAGTGGATTTGGGTACTTGGCATTGTCTTTTTTATTGGTGCAATCAACCTATGCAATGTGAAGGTATTTGGTGAAATGGAATTTTGGCTGTCTATCATCAAAGTGGTTGCGATTATCGCCATGATTGTCGGCGGTTTTGCCATCATGATGTATGGGTTTGGTCAGGAAGCCGAGCATGTCACCGGCCTGTCGAATTTATGGGAACATGGTGGATTTATGCCAAACGGCATAGCGGGAGTGATTGCCTCGTTTACGGTCGTGATGTTTGCCTTTGGTGGCATTGAGGTTATTGGTATCACTGCCAGTGAAGCTAAAAATCCAGAAAAATCTATCCCACGTGCAATCAATGCGGTCCCATTCCGTATCTTATTGTTCTATGTCCTTACGCTGTTTGTTTTGATGTGCATTTATCCGTGGAACCAAGTGGGGCAAAATGGTAGCCCGTTTGTCCAAATCTTCTCCAGCTTGGGAATTGATTCCGCAGCCAATATTTTAAATATTGTCGTCATTACTGCCGCAATTTCCGCGATCAACAGTGATATTTTTGGTGCCGGACGGATGATGTATGGCATGGCGCAAGAAAAACAGGCTCCAGCCTCGTTTACCCAACTGACTAAAAATGGAGTACCGTGGGTGACGGTGCTGGCAATGTCAGGAATTTTGTTGGTGGGCGTCCTCTTGAATTACTTGTTGCCGGAAAAAGTTTTCGTCATTATTGCTTCCATCGCAACATTTGCAACTGTGTGGGTATGGCTGATGATTTTGCTGTCACAATATATCATGCGCCGGAAGATGCCCGCAGAAGAGGCCAGACAGCTTAAATTCCCTGTTCCCTTTTGGCCTGTTGCGCCAACGTTGGCTATTGCGTTTATGGGATTTGTTATTGCGGTATTAGGTTATTTCCCAAATACTCGGATCGCATTATACGTAGGGATAGTATGGATAGTATTATTAACTATTAGCTATTATTTATGGGTGAAAAAACCAAGTCATGGCTAACCCTCCTATATCACCCTAAAATAACGCTGTGTTAAGAAAGCTGATTTGTGTTCTGGATCATGGCAAACTAGCGAGCTGATATATCTTTTGTTGTTTGGAGGTGTTTTTTGGATAAGATCTTAGCCGATGAGGCTGTTGCAGAACTGCGTACCATTTTAGATATGTTGCGTTGGTCTACTAGCCGTTTTAGCGAATCGGGTATCTATTGTGGACATACTGCATGTAATCCGTGGGATGAGGCTTTGCAGTTAGTTCTCCCTTCATTGCGTTTGCCTATGGATGTCCCTGATTCAATGCTGGCTTCACGCCTGACATCAACAGAGCGTCAACGCATCGTGGAACTTGTCTTGCGTCGTATTAATGAACGTGTTCCTGTTGCTTATTTGATAAATCGAGCTTGGTTCTGTGGTCATGAATTTTATGTCGATGAGCGCGTTTTGATTCCACGTTCACTGATTAGAGATGTGATTGAAGAGCATTTTGAAGGGCTTATCTCACGTCAGCCATCGACAATTTTGGATCTTTGTACAGGAAGCGGGTGTATTGCAATCGCCTGTGCCCATGCCTTCCCAGAAGCCGAAGTTGATGCTGTTGATATTTCTCCTGATGCTTTGGAAGTGGCAGAAATAAATATAGAGAATCATAAACTTTCTCATCGTGTAATCCCGATTCGTTCAGATCTATTTCATGATATACCACCGGTGAAATACGACATCATTGTCACTAATCCTCCTTATGTCGATGAAGAAGATATGAGTGATTTTCCCCAGGAATACGATCATGAACCTACATTAGCCATGGCTGCAGGTATTGATGGGTTGGATTTGGTTCGTCGTATTTTGGCAACTGCCCCGGACTTCCTTTCAGAAGAGGGAATAGTGGTATGTGAAGTAGGTAACAGTATGGTTCACCTGATTGAGCAATACCCTGAAGTACCCTTCAAATGGCTGACATTCAAACATGATTATGGTGACGGTGTTTTCGTGCTGACTCGCCAGCAGCTTGTTGAATATCAGGAATATTTCCAGCCATTCAAAGACTGATATTTTCTCATTCATCCAGTGGTTAAAACGGCTATTTCATATAAATTGTATCAATATCCCGTGGATTTCGAGTCGTAGCTAAATAGGTTTTCATAATACTGAGAGTATCAAATGTTGGAGTTCCTTACCCCGCGCTCCGCGCGGGGTAAGGAATACTCCTATCATGTTGAAACGCTATTTAGCAATATTGTTGCTCGAAAGATTAAGGATATACCCATCTAGCTTCAAGATACGTGTGATATCTCCCCCGCGAAGCGGGGAGATACCAGGTTTCATAGCGTGTTGTAAATTGCAACTTGAAGTTTAATGCGCATAAAAGGCAAATAAAATTACTGAAATAAGATAGGTTTTAATCATTGGGTGAGTTATTGTTATTCACTCTTTTTAAATGCACAGAGAATAATGGCAGGGTAGGAATGGCAGGAAATAGTATTGGGCAGTTTTTTCGTGTCACCACATTTGGTGAATCTCACGGGATCGCACTGGGATGTATTGTCGATGGTGTTCCACCGGGTATTGCTATTACAGAAGCTGACTTACAAATTGATTTAGACAGGCGTCGTCCGGGAACTTCCCGTTATACGACACAACGTCGTGAACCCGATCAGGTTCGTATTCTTTCTGGCGTTTTTAACGGCGTAACAACAGGTACTAGCATTGGCCTGATGATTGAAAACACCGATCAGCGTTCACAAGATTACAGTGCGATTAAAGATGTTTTCCGCCCAGGTCATGCTGACTATACCTACGAACAGAAATATGGGATGCGAGATTACCGTGGTGGCGGGCGTTCATCTGCCCGTGAAACCACCATGCGTGTTGCAGCAGGGGCAATTGCTAAAAAATATCTATTCGAAAAACACGGTATTCTTATTCGTGCTTGCCTGACTCAGATGGGCGATATTCATTGTGAACTGAAAGATTGGGATCTGGTTGAACAGAATCCTTTTTTCTGCCCGGATGCAAGTAAGTTGACTCAGCTTGATGAATTACTCCGGACATTGAAAAAAGAGGGAGATTCCATTGGTGCGAAAGTCAGTGTGGTTGCCGAAAACGTTCCTGCGGGATTGGGGGAGCCGGTTTTTGACCGTTTGGATGCAGACATTGCCCATGCTTTGATGAGCATTAACGCGGTCAAAGGTGTTGAAATTGGTGATGGTTTCGGTGTTATCAATTTACGTGGCAGCGAAAACCGCGATGAAATGACGACGCAGGGATTTACCAGTAACCATGCTGGCGGCATTTTAGGCGGAATTAGTAGTAGTCAACCAATTATTGCGCATATTGCCTTGAAACCGACATCCAGCATTATGGTGCCAGGCAGAACTATCACTCGTCAGGGAGAAGAAGTGGATATGGTGACTCGCGGCCGCCACGATCCTTGTGTTGGTATTCGTGCCGTACCTATCGCAGAAGCCATGATGGCGATTGTGTTGATGGATCACTTACTGCGCCAGCGGGCACAGTGTGCTGATGTGATACCATCGCTTCCACGCTGGTAAGCTGGGAAGAGGCTTTTGATACCCGCTTCGGTTGATGCTGAAAGGTATCATGAGAATAAGCAAGCAGTTTTCTGGTGAAATGCATAATGGAATGGTCATTATTGGGGCCGGAAATTTACGGTCTCCTCTTTTTGGTTGCGCTGGTGGCGGGGTTTATCGATTCTATTGCAGGGGGCGGTGGATTATTGACCATCCCTGCGTTGCTATCGGTGGGAGTTTCTCCGGTCCAGGCATTGGCAACAAGTAAGTTACAGGCTATAGGTAGTTCTTTCTCTGCCAGCCTTTATTTTATCCGCCGTGGTGTCGTGGATTTGCGTTCCCAGCGTTTTGCTATCGTCATGACGATAATTGGTGCCATGTTGGGCGCGTTGTTGGTTCAATTTGTGTCACCGGATTTTCTGCGTTATTTATTGCCGGCATTAGTGATCATTATCGGCCTTTATTTCCTATTGGTACCGAGTATTGGCGCCGAAGATCGGCAACGTCGTCTTGGCCCAATTGCGTTTGGTTGTCTTGCCGGCTGTGGCATTGGCTTTTACGATGGCGTGTTTGGGCCAGGAACGGGATCGTTTTTCGCACTCTCTTATGTCATGCTTTGTGGCTACAATTTGGCGAAAGCGACGGCTCATGCCAAGGTACTGAACTTTGCATCTAACATCGGAGCATTAGGATTCTTTGTGCTTGGTGGACAGATATTATGGCTGGCGGGCGTTGTGATGCTGGTAGGGCAAATAATCGGTGCGCGATTAGGGGCGAGTTTGGTGTTGAGCAAAGGGAAGAAACTCATCCGTCCGCTGTTAGTGACAATTTCCTTCTTGATGAGCATCAAACTTCTTTATGATCAGCACGGAGATACTGTCCGTTCTTGGCTGGCATTTTATTTTTGATTTAGGATCTGGCATTAATACATGACCGCACATCATTATCAACAACTGATTGAAATTTTTGATAATTGTTTTAGTAATGACTACAACACTCGTCTGATAAAAGGTGACGATGAGCCAATTTATCTGCCTGCAGATGATGAAGTGGACTTTAACCGGATAGTGTTTGCCCACGGATTTTATGCCAGTGGATTACATGAAATTTCTCATTGGTGTATTGCGGGTGAAGAGCGTCGCAAACTGATCGATTTTGGTTACTGGTACTGCCCTGATGGGCGTGACGCTCAAACTCAGGAAGCGTTTGAAAAGGTAGAGATTAAGCCACAATCGCTGGAGTGGTTATTCTGTGTAGCTGCGGGATTTCCCTTTAATGTCAGTTGTGACAACCTTGAAGGTGATTTTGAGCCGGATCGCCTTGTTTTTCAGCGGAAAGTGCATGTACAAGTCATGCAATACCTTGAAAATGGGATACCTGCACGAGCTGCACGCTTTATTCAAGGTCTGCAATCGTTCTACAATACGCCTCCACTAAAAGCAGAGCATTTCCCTTATCCGGAAGATCGTTTTGCTAATTAATTTGATGTTGAGGAAAAAATAATGCTCGCAGAGTTTGAAACACGCATTCTGGCGCAAATTGATGATATGGTTGAACAGGCCAGTGATGATGAATTATTTGCTGGTGGTTACCTCCGCGGTCATCTGACATTAGCTGTTGCTGAATTAGAGCAAGAAGGTGCAAATACGGTCGAACAGCTTCATCAGCGTGTTGAAGAAAGCATCCACAAAGCGATTAAAGTGGGAGAGCTGACTCCACCGGATCAAGTTTTGGTTTTGGCAACCTGGCGAAAACTGCTGGATGGTGCGAAAGAGTAATTCTTTAATATACGCATTAAACTTCAAGTTGCAACACGATATGAAATCACACGCATCTTGAAGTTAGATATTTAGGGCTATTCATATAGCCCTTCATTTTTTGCTCGGACTGAGTAATCCCCTATCTTCAATGGCAAAAAAATGCGTAGCGTATCTCAATAATGAGAATAAATAGTGATAATGAAATCTTTATTGATCTTTTTATAGTAAATATAAAGTACAGTTATCTGGCGGTTAAATTTATCCAAAATATAGCTTTAAGCACTCCTTGCCGGAACAATGTTGTCATATACACACTGCCTTTCAAGATGCGTCTTATATATCTCCACTGCAACTTGAAATTGGATTAGTATATTAAAATAATTAGGATGTTAATATATTGAATGAAATTAAATATAAATGATGGCTAAATAATGACATTCTATTTATTACTATTATCTAAGGAAATTTTTTTATGTTACGTTAAAATGATGTATAAATATGTTGGATTTTAACGAGTATGAATATAATTATTTATCATTGCTTTTAAATAATCATGTTATTAATGGAACGACTGATGATTAAAGTAAATAATGATGCTAAGATTTTGGTCATGATACACAGGGAAATAAAGAGACTTTTACTTACTTAATTAACCCACTGATGCAAGGGGATTTATAAGTGGAAAATCAATAAGAGTTCAGATTAAAAAACGAATAAATTCCTCTTGGGAAGTCAAAGCTATACCAGTCTAACTTCAAGATGCATGTGATATCTCCCCGCAAAGCGGGGAGATATCAAGTTTCATAGCGGGTTGTAAATGGCAACTGGAAGTTTAATGCGTACAGAAAAGGATATTTCAGGAGATAGTGACATGAAACTAGGAAGAAACTTTATTCAAAGTGGTGACAGAGAGTCAGGGCTCCCGCACGAGTTGATTTTTTGTTAAATATATGTTTCAGAATGGATTCAATACACAATATTTAAGCGAATATGACGTAATGTTGGTTCACCTTATTGCTCTATAATTAACCACACAAGGTGTTCTCATCAAGACTTTAGTGTTAATTAATTGTTTGTTTTAACATGCTGATAACTCATGCGGTTGCCCTGGACAGAGAGTATGCTGAAAATAACAAAGCACTTTTATTACCTGAACCTATAAATTATGACGTATTAAGATTTGCTGAGAAAAAATCGATGAATATAACATTGGAAAAAAGAGTTGAAAATCTGGAATCAGACGTTGCTCAAATCAAAATGGATGTTGCTGTTATAAAATCAAACTATGCAACAAAAACGGATATTGAAATGGTTAATTCACTGATTTACAAGGAGATATCATCTGTGCGTAGTGATATCTCATCTATACATCAGAGAATATCAACTTTAAATGAGGAGCTATCCAATAAAATAGTTGCTCAAACCAAATGGATGGTCACAATGATGTTTGGTTTTTCTGGTGCCATTATTGCAACAATGAGGTTTATGATTTGAACACAATGCCTTCTATTCGCTTAACACAAAAATCAGATGTAAGCCAATTACCAGCAATAGAACGTTCTGCTGCGAAATTGTTTAGGTTTATACCTGAGCTGGCTTGGATAGCCGATGGTCATGTGCAAACGGAGCAGCAACATTTGGACTATATTGCGCAAGGCAATAGCTGGGTTGCCCTTAATGAAGATGCTTTGCCTGTTGGTTTTATTTTAGCTAAGCCGTTAGATGATGGGTTACATATTATGGAGCTTTCAGTGCATGAAAATTGGCAAAGAAAAGGTATTGGAAAGGCATTGATTGAAAAAGTCATGCAGGTTGCTGAACAGCGCTATCTTAATGCTGTGACATTGACAACTTTTCGTTATGTTAACTGGAATGCACCTTTCTATCATAAATTGGGGTTTGAGATCTTAGCGTTGCAGCAACTTTCTGAGTCATTACAGCAAATACGACAAAGTGAAATCGATTATGGCTTTGCTGAAGAACAACGTTGTGTAATGAGATGTTTGCTTACTGTGGCCACTATACCTAAGTAACTTACTGAATTTGAAAATGATATCGATTTGGGGAATAAAAATCTTGGGGTTTACACCAGACATATTTTTCCCATGTCTGGTGCACAACATAAACTACTTTAAGGTTTTTCTGTTCTTACCGCTTTGCCACGCAATAACTTCCTAACCCAAAAACGATTTGGGTGTAAAGCCGCTAATGTCTCGTCATCAAGCGGGAGAGGTTCCCCGAAAATTTGGCTAGCCAATAATTCTGCGCTTAAAGGAGCAGAACATAATCCACGTGAACCTAACACACCAAGAACAAATAAATCTGGATAACAAGGAGATTCTTCAATCATCTTATTCGTGTTTATTTGCAGAGATAAATTTGCATATTTATCCATAAGTTCACTGAAAGCAGGAACATTGCCGACCATTGGCATATGATCCCGGATGACACATCGAATACCCTGACGAGACTTCTCTTCTGAAATGTCGATTTCTTGTGGCCAATCAACATCAGGGAAACATTTTAATAAACGATCTCGGTTTTCTTGTTGCTCGATAGCAGAATACCGTGTATCCAACTGGTTGCGTTGATAACTGGCACCGATACAGTGATATTGGTTATTAGGATTAACGGGAGTCATGTAGCCATCGTAGCACAGTACGCTTTTTAATTGGCTCAGGCTATCTGTCGTTGGAATATGGCTAACCTGACCGCGAACAGCGGTTACAGGGAGTTTTCTCGTCTGTTCAAATTGTGGCAGACAGTGGCCATTGGCAATAATGACAACTTTGTGAGCCTTGTATTGCAGGTTTTCCTTATGTTCAAGCTGTAATTGCCAGCCGTTTTCACTCCGGATAAGCTGAATTACTTTATGATGAAAATAAACCTGCATTCCGCGTTGTTCAGCCAGTTTAATCACTGCTTGAGTGAGTTGTGCAGGGGATAACCATCCTCCCTGTGGATAGTGGATGCCAGCATAATTCACATCTATTCCACTGACATGGCTTAATTGGTTGCGGTTCATACCAAGCGCAATGTCTTCTGGCCATGCTGTCCGTAGCATTTTGCTGATTTTATTTGCGCTTTTTTCATCATAAGCTAATTGGTTGACACCACACCATTGATGGTCAAACGATACATTTTCGTCAATTAATTGATCGTACTGACGGCGGGCAAAAGTAAATGCTGATGTAAAGAAGCGTTCTAACGGATCATTATTACCATTCAATAGGGGGTAAATGGCCCCTTGTTGATTACCGGATGCATTTTGGGCAGGTTGTTCATCCTGGCAATATAGTGTGACTTTGGCGCCACGGCGCAATAGGGCAAGTGCGGTTAATGCACTGGCAACACCTCCACCGATGATGGCAATGTCATCGGTACAGGTAGCGGCTTTGCGAGAAAACCAGGGGGCATAAGGTAAGTGAAGTGGGCCACTTGATGGCGATAAAGTGCCAGTTAGCATCTCTCTTTTACGCCCAAAGCCTTTAACCTTAGTGACATTAAAGCCTGCTGCCTGCAATCCTCGGCGGACTGTTCCGGCGGAGGTAAAGGTCGCAAAAGTCCCTTCAGGACGACAAAATTTTGCCATTGCAGCGAACAGCTGTTCACTCCACATTTGTGGATTTTTTGCTGGTGCAAAACCATCTAAAAACCAGGCATCAATTTTCCCTGTCAGGTTTGAACTTATTTTCGGTAATAGATCATTTACATCGCCAAACCAAAGATCCAGGGTAATAGCGCCATTATCCAGGATTAATCTATGGCAGCCCGCCAGTGGTAGGGGCCATTGTTGGCATAATTGCGCAGAAAACGCTTTCAGTTCTGGCCAACGTTGGTGTGCTGTTTTCAGGTCAGTGGGTTTTAATGGGTATTTTTCAAAACTGATGTAATGTAGCCGTTTTAATACAGCTTCAGGATATTGTTGTCTAAAATGAGAGAAGGATTGCCAAAGTGTTAGGAAATTCAATCCAGTACCGAATCCAGTTTCTGCAATAACACACTCTGGACGGGAGTGCGTATTAAAACGTTGTGGAAAATGATTGCCTTTCAAAAATACATATAATGTTTCTTCCAAGCCATCTTGATTTGAAAAATAAACATCATCAAACTGCTCTGAAATGGGGGTGCCCTGCTCATTCCAGCTTAGGGTTGCGTTGCTGATAGCGCTGCTTTTCACAATAATGCCTGTACTGTTGATAACAATAATAGGTGGATTTTAACGGTCTTCGTTTAGTTGCACCACCCATGGTAAAGTTTCAAAGTTGAGTCAAGATCAATTTTTCCTTGAATTTTTAACCTGATCGGACTTGTTCGGCGTACAAGTGTAAGCTAAAGTGCAGGTGAATAAATCCCGCAGGTAAACATATTGATGAGGTAAGTAATGAAACGTGCAGTGATCACCGGTCTGGGTATTGTTTCCAGTATTGGTAATAACCAGAAAGAGGTGCTGGAATCTCTGAAAGAGGGCCGTTCCGGGATAACTTTCTCAGAAAAATTTAAAGAAATAGGCATGCGCAGCCATGTTTGGGGGAATGTAAAACTGGATACTTCTGGTTTGATTGACCGCAAAACTTTACGTTTCATGAGTGACGCATCTATTTATGCTTATCTGGCAATGGATGAGGCAATTAAAGATTCCGGCCTGTCCGATGAACAAGTTTCTAATCTTCGTACTGGATTGGTTGTCGGTTCAGGAGGAGGCTCTCCTTATAACCAAGTCGCAGGTTCAGATGGTATGCGTGCCCGTGGGTTACGTGGCGTTGGCCCTTATATGGTCACACGGGCAATGGCTTCTGGCGTATCAGCGTGTTTGGCAACACCGTTTAAGATCAAGGGCGTTAACTACTCCATCAGTTCTGCCTGTTCAACCTCTGCACATTGCATCGGTCATGCCGTTGAATTAATCCAACTCGGTAAGCAAGATATTATTTTTGCCGGTGGTGGTGAAGAATTAAGCTGGGAAATGGCTTGTGAGTTTGATGCAATGGGAGCACTTTCCACTAAATATAATGAAACACCAGAACAAGCCTCCCGTACTTATGATCAAAACCGCGATGGTTTCGTGATCGCGGGTGGTGGCGGTATTGTTGTTGTTGAAGAATTAGAACACGCATTAGCCCGTGGTGCACATATTTATGCTGAAATTATCGGTTATGGGGCAAATTCAGATGGTGCAGATATGGTCGCGCCTTCTGGAGAAGGCGCTGTGCGTTGTATGAAAATGGCATTAGACGGTGTTGAAGGTGGAATCGATTACATCAATACCCACGGAACTTCGACACCAGTTGGCGACTTGAAAGAACTGGAAGCTATTAGAGAAGTTTTTGGTGACAACACACCTGCCATTTCCGCGACTAAAGCGATGACAGGGCATTCATTGGGTGCAGCGGGTGCCCATGAAGCGATTTATAGTTTGTTGATGTTAGAGCATGGCATTATTGCACCAAGCATTAATATTGAAAACCTGGATGAAAAAGCACAGGGCATGAATATTATTACTGAACCTACCAAACGCGAGCTAAGGACAGTGATGTCCAATAGCTTCGGGTTTGGTGGTACAAATGCATCCCTGGTGATGCGCAAGTATTCAAACTAATTTTTTAAGTAATAAAAAACTTATATACGCGTTACCTTTCAAATTGCTCACTATAAGACAACATAACTCATTGTTTCTTGAAGTGAGATGGGTATAGCCAATCCATTGATTATGTGGATTGGCTATTTTTATTAAGGCGTCGCGATTTTATTGCGGCGTTTATTAATGATGCGCAGAATTGGCGGAATAACAATGACTAATACCGCCAGAATCAGCAAAACTTGTGTGATAGTACTACTCCATAAGATCTCAAAATCTCCATTGCTGATTGAGAGTGCCCGTCGTAGGTTTTGTTCCAGCATTTCGCCTAAGACGAAACCTAAGATCAGTGGTGACATTGGGAAATTCATTTTTCGCAGTATATAGCCAAAAACGCCTAACCCGACCATTAACATCAGATCAAAAGTGGTACTGTGGATGGCATATACACCTACTGCGGAAACGATAGCTATTGCAGGAACCAAAAACCACATTGGGATACTGAGCATACGGGTAAATAACCCGATCATCGGGATGTTCATGATCAGTAACAAAATATTAGCGATCAACAAAGCAGCAATAAGCCCCCAGACGATATCAGGTTGTTCGGTGAACATGGTAGGGCCTGGGGTGATGTTGTAGAGTGTCAAAGCACCCAGCATCACAGCGGTTGTACCTGAGCCGGGTACACCGAGAGTCAGCATAGGGATAAATGAACCACAAGCTGATGCGTTATTCGCGGCTTCTGGTGCAGCTACACCCCGGATATCACCTTTGCCAAATGAATCACTGTTACCGCTGAGCCGCTTTTCTGTCATGTAGGTTATTGCACTGGCGATTGTCGCCCCTGCACCAGGTAATATTCCCACAAAAAAGCCAATAACTGAGGAGCGTAAAGTTGGTCCTACACACGTTGCGGCTTCTTTTCTATTGAATAACAAGCGTCCTGTCTGGCTAATAACTTTTTGCCCCGCAGAAGTACTCTCCAGCATCAATAAGATTTCACTGACTGAAAACAGGCCAATAACGACGACAATGAATTGAATACCATCGGAGAGGTGCACGTTATCGAAGGTGAAACGGTAAACGCCGGTGTTGGCATCTACGCCCACGGTTGCCAAGGCCAAACCGATTAAGGCGGCAAGGAGTGATTTGATGGGATTTTGGCTCATCATACTGCCGAGGCAAGCAATGGCAAATACCATGAGTGCAAAGTATTCAGCTGGCCCGAAAGCTAAAGACCACTGTGCCAAAAGTGGAGCAAATAAAATGATACCCGTGATAGCCAAAAGTGAGCCACAAAACGAACTAACGGCAGAGATAGAGAGTGCAACGCCCGCTCGCCCCTGTTTTGCCATCGGGTAGCCATCAAGCGTTGTCATGATGGCAGCGGCATCTCCCGGTACATTCAGTAAGATTGAAGAGATACGGCCGCCATACTCACAACCAATGTAGACAGTTGCCAATAAGATCAGGGCAGATTCAGCAGGTAATTTTAATGCAAAAGCCAAAGGCAGCAGAATAGCTACCCCATTTATAGGACCAAGACCGGGCAGTAACCCAACGACAGTACCGATAAAACAGCCTATCAGTGCAATGACCAAGTTTTTGGGTACTAATGCGACTTCAAAACCATGGCTCAGATATATCCAAGTATCCATTGTTGTCTCCTTAGCTGAGCCAACTGCCGACGGGCAGAGTGACTTCTAACAGACGATCAAAAGCAAAAAAGAGTGAACTACCGAGAACTAAACCGGAAATAATTGCAGCAAGGAATGTGGCGTTAAAGAGTCGTGCCACACAGATAGTCAATAACGTAGTTGCGAGTGGAAAACCCAACCACTCAAATGACCATGCATAAATGGTTAGTGTGGCAATCAATAAAACTAAGCGACGTAACACTTGTGATGTTGGCCAGTAAACAGGATCAGGTTTTTTTAACAGCAATAGTAAAGCACAGAGTGCCATTAATGAAATAATAACAATTGGAAATGGGCGGGGGCCTAGAGGTTCATAGCTATATTCACTATGGATACCCCATCCAACGACCAACCCGATTCCACATAGCAGCAGCCATACAATAGCAAAGATACGATCGCTCATGATGCTATCCCTGTTATTTTGCTAAACCAAAGGATTTGGCCATTTCATGGTATTGAATAACTTGTTTTTTCACATAGTCATCCAGCTCTTTGCCTGCCATATTGAATTCAAATAATCCGCGTAGTTCACGTTGTTTTTTGAATTCATCAGTTTGTTGGAGATTTTTAAAGGTATCTACCCACCATTGATATTGTTCATCAGAAACTTTTGGCCCCATATAAAAACCGCGAATAATTGGCCAAATAAGGTTATAACCTTGTTCTTTTGCTGTTGGAATTTTTGCCAGATCGCCGTCTAAGCGTTTATCGGCATAAACAGCAAGTATGCGAATTTTATCGCCATTGAGATAAGGTAAGGTTTCACTTAAATCACCGGATACGACTTGGATATGATTACCTAACAGGGCGGTGATAGGTTCACCACCACCTTCAAACGCGACATAGCGCATTTTGCGGGGATCGACACCAACCTCTTTTGCCAGTAATGCGGTTTTCATCCAGTCTTGACTACCAATGGAAGCACCTGCGCCAAACACAATACTATCGGGCGATTTTTTAAACGCCTCCATTAAATCTGTCAGCGTTTTGTAGGGAGAATCCTTGCGCACCGCAATCATGCCATAATCTGTACCGACACTGGCGAGCCAGCGTACGTCATTGACGTTGTAGCGACCAAATTTGCCTTGTGCAAGATTCAATAAGGAACCGCCGGAAAAGGCGACGATAGTGCCGGCTTCCGCAGGCCGTTGAGCAATAATGGCATTATAGGCAACTGCGCCGACACCGCCGGGCATAAATGTCACCCGCATGGGAGAATCGATAGTTTTAGTTTCTAATAGTGAAATTTGGATAAGTTTACAAGTTAAATCAAAACCTCCACCAGGTTTGGCGGGTGCAATACATTCAGTTCTATTGGGAGCAGAAGTTGCAAAAGCGCAGGCGCAAATAAACAGGCTTGCAGTGGCTACTAATGTTTTAAAAGTTCTCATTTTTATTCCTCACATAGCACCAGTAAAGGATATGAATGACAAATTTCTGGTGCCTGCTTATTTATAAAAACGAAACCTTTCAATTACCTTTCATTAACAAAAAAAGTTGTCTGGATGTGACCTCAATCGCTTAATTTGCGTAGTGTTTTACATAATTACGTTAACGGTTTGTTTGTATTCATGTTTTTTTGTTAACCCCTAGGCAATTGCTAAATCTTAATATTGCAATTATGTGATATCTCCGCTTTATTTCTCTGGTTAATTTTTAACAATAGGTATTATTCAATGCGGCTCTTATTAGTTGAAGATCACCCAGAATTATCACATTGGTTACAGAAGGCATTGAATAATGCTGGGTTTGTGGTTGATCTGGCGGAAGACGGTATCGTGGCAGATCAGCTTTTGCAGACTGAAAATTATGCGTTGTTGATTCTGGATGTGGCTTTACCTAGATTGGATGGTTTGTCTCTGTTATCGCGGTTACGTAAGCGTGGTCAAAACTTACCCGTGCTGTTATTGACTGCTAAAACAGAAGTTACGGATCGTGTGAAAGGATTGAATTCCGGCGCCGATGATTATTTAACCAAGCCTTTTGATTTTCAAGAACTGGAAGCCCGTATTCGTGCGTTGTTGCGTCGCAGTTCAGCTATACCACAAGAGGCACAGAAATTTGGTTCATTAATTTATGAAGGCGAAGGGTATTTTGTGCTGAACAATGTACCATTGGCATTGACTCCCAGAGAATTGTCTGTGTTAACAACACTATTTCATCGTCGAGGGCGTCCGGTTTCTAAACAGCAGCTGTTTGAGCAGGTGTTTTCCCTATCGGATGAGGCCAATCCACAAAGCATAGAGCTGTATGTTCATCGGTTACGAAAAAAATTACTCAACAGTGATGTAGAGATCAAGACATTGCGTGGGTTGGGATATCGGTTGGAGCGGCTGGCACAATGAAGTATCTGAAAATACCACGATCGTTATTCCACCAGTTATTGCTGTTCCTGGGCGTCCCCTTGCTATTACTGGGCTGTGCTTCTGTTTATAGCCAGTATGCCAGCGTGAGAAATGCAGCAATGTTGGCTTATGACAGAACACTGCTTGCATCAGCAAGAACTGTTGCTGAACGCCTGACTGTTCGGGACCAGAACTTAATCGTTGACGTACCTTATGTTGTCTTGGACAGTTTTGAGCGCAATACAAATGATCGTCTGTACTATCAGGTTATCTCACCGCAAGGCAAGACGATTTCCGGTTATGATGATCTTCCTCAAATACCGCAGAACGTTCAGCGTTCACCCTTATATACGGCATTGGCTTATTTTTATGATGCGGAATATCAAGGGCAGCCTATACGTGTAGTGGGATTGTATCAACCCATCAATGAAGGTAACGTCATGGGGATGGCGTTGATATTGGTGGCGGAAACGGTGACCTCCCGTCAAGATATGACTTACCAATTACTGCTGTCTTCGCTTGTTAATCAAGGGGCTGTCGTATTATTGGCATTATTCCTTGCTTATATCTTACTCAAACTCCTGCTTAAACCGCTGCGGAAGCTTTCAGGCATGATGAGCCTGCGTTCTGCTAATGATCTAACGCCATTACCGAATATTTTACCGTGGTCCGAGCTTGCTCCCTTACTGCAATCGCTTAACCGCTATATTGGACGGTTGGAATTAATGGTTGGACGCCAAGAACGATTCAGTGCGGATGCTTCTCATCAATTAAGAACGCCTTTAGCAGTATTGAAAACACAGGTTGCAGTAGCACGTGGCAACCAGGATCTGGAACAGAGGGATAGCATACTGACGGCAATTGATAAGAGTCTGGATAATATGATCGTGCTGACTGATCGCCTGCTGCAACTTTCACAACTTAGAGTGCATGAAAAAGAGGCAATACAAAATTATCAGCCGGTCAATATCGTGGCGCTGTTGCAACAAGTTTGCTTTTCCCGTTTACAGCAAGCAGAGAGCAAAAACATTGACTTAGGCTACGAAGGGGAAGAGGCTTCATGGATCAGGGGAGATCCGCTATTGTTAGCAGAAATGTGCGCTAACTTGCTGGATAATGCCATCAAATATACCCCGCAAATGGGCGTGGTAACGGGGAGGGTGAGTATAATGCCAGATAAAAAACACGCTTGCCTTGAGATCGATGATTCAGGTCCAGGGATCGCTCAAGAAGATATTCACCAATCGCTAATGGCATTTAACCGTTTAGACAACGCTGCTGGGCTGGAGGGGGCGGGATTAGGACTGACTATTGTTAAAGAAATTTGCCAGTATCACAATGCCGCTCTCCAGCTTTTACCCAGTGAGGTGTTGGGTGGGTTATTAGTGAGAATTATAATCAGGCTTTCTGCGCATGAGCGGGATACGTAACTGTTGCGCGAGTATCACACCGGCCAAAACAACACCTCCTCCAATTAAATGGTAACTGTGCATTTCTTCATGGAGAGCCACGATAGCAATAATGGCAGTAAATACGGGCGCCAGATTCATAAAAATTGCAGTCATGTTTGCGCCAATGCGGGTGACACCTTGTATCCACAAATAGGGAGCAATAATAGAGGCAGGAATACCAGCAAACAGAACAAGGGAAATATTATCGGTCGTTAACTGGATATCATCTGCCATCATGAAATTGGGCAAAAGCAATAAAACGCCAAACCCAATTTGGGCATAGAGTGATTGCCAGTTGGCTAATGGAATTGCCCAACGTTTGGTTAAAACTCCATATAAGGCATAAGAAGCGGCGGCAATAAACATCATTACTTCTCCAATACCCAAACCATGTTGCAATAGGGAAGTGGGTTCCCCTTTGCTGACCAGCCATACAAGCCCAAACAGAGAGAGTACAGTGCCGAGAGTGATACCAACAGTGGGGGTAACCCGTAAGGCAAAGATACTGATAATGACGGTTAACAGGGGGATTAATGAAGTGAAAATCCCGATGATTGTCGCGCTGACGGTATGGGCTGCATAATATGCCAGGCTTTGGTTAAGCACCATACCCAGAGAACCCAAAATCAAGAGCTTCCACCAATATTGAGCAATGATTTTCCGCTGTTGTAGAACTGGCAATAAGAGAAAAGGCGTCAGAACCAAAAAGGCAATAAACCATCGGTAGAAAGAAATTGCAGCCGGTTCAATATGAGTGGCAGCAGCTTTGCTGACAACGGCGTTGATTGACCAGATCAGCACAGCGACAAGGGGGAATAATAAGTTCTTCATTGAATTGGATTATTTAGGTAAGTAGTTTGTCTGTTTAGTTTAGCAATGACCGATTTATTATATATATTGATAATCAGACAACAGATGTGGCTATTAAGACAAGATATTTACCCTTGGAGACAAATAAGGTTATGTTTCAGCCAATTATGCCAGATATCCTCTCTTTTCGTGATGAAACATTGAATGCTGATACTGAATGTCGGTTACATACACATCCTTTTGGTCAATTAATTTATGTCGTTTGTGGCGTCATGGAAACGCAGGTAGGAAAGCAGCGTTTTCTTGCTCCACCAGAGTTTTGTATCTGGATACCGAAAAATATCGCCCATTCAAGTTATAACCGGAAGGCGATGCGATTTTGGATCATTGACATTTCCCCCCAGTGGACGAAGACCTTGCCGCAACAACCTTGCCTTATCCGTTTGAGTGGTATCTTCAATGCCATTATGGTGGATTTTTTTCAGCGAAAGATCCGGCAGTTGGAAACAGAAAAAGATCGGCGGCTGGCACAGATATTGATTGATCAGTTGGAATTGTCACCAAGTCAGTGTACCTATTTACCTTCCTCAAAAGATAAGTTGCTCGCTCCCGTATTACAGATGTTGGAACGCAATCCGGCGGATAATACCTCGTTAGCGGAGTGGGCTAAAAAACGTTATACCTCAGAGAGAACTTTATCGCGGCGTTGTAAGCAAGAATTGGGCATGTCATTTAGTGAATGGCGGCAACGGTTGCGTTTTCTCCATGCCATCTCTTTATTGGAACAGGGGAAAAGTATTCACGAAATCGCGTTTGATGTGGGTTATAGCTCATCATCGGCTTTTATCGCCATGTTTCAACAGATTGCGGGCACAACACCAGAACGTTTCAGAAAAGGCTGAAAGCCTATACCAATCGTCTTTCAAGATGCGTCTTAATATCTTTCCGCATAGCGGGGAGAAATCACACGCATCTTGAAGTTAGATTGGTATATAGGTTTTATACAGATAAAATGGCAGAATAATGGATCACGCCCATTTAAGCCATTGGATGAGAAAAGTGAAAATCTTAGTTGATGAAAATATGCCTTATGCTGAACAACTCTTCCAGCAATTAGGTGAAGTGCAGGCAATTCCAGGGCGCCCAGTGCCTGAGGGAATTTTGGAACACGCTGATGCCTTTATGGTTCGATCTGTCACTAAAGTCAATGAATCTTTGTTGCAGGGCAGTTCGGTGAAATTTGTCGGGACGGCCACGGCGGGAATGGATCATATTGATCAGCAATGGTTATCTCAGGCAGGGATTGGTTTTTCCGCCGCGCCTGGATGTAACGCGATTGCCGTGGTTGAGTATGTATTCTCGGCATTGATGCTATTGGCTGAGCGCGATCAATTTCAGCTTAAAGACAAAACTGTCGGTATTGTCGGTGTTGGCAATGTCGGGGGACGTTTAGCTGATCGACTGACGGCCTTGGGCGTGAAGACCTTACTGTGCGATCCTCCCCGCGCAGATCGTGGCGATGAAGGGGCGTTCTGGCCTTTAGAAAAATTGGTGCAAGAAGCGGATATTCTGACTTTCCATACCCCTCTTAATCACTCTGGCCCATACCAGACGTATCATTTGGCTGATGCAGCATTACTCTCTGCATTACCGGACAACTGTATTTTGATTAATGCCAGCCGTGGTGAGGTGGTTGATAATCAAGCGTTACTTTCCGCGCTGCAAAATGGAAAAAGGTTACGTACAGTGCTTGATGTTTGGGAGCCAGAGCCTAACCTTTCTCTACCCCTGCTAGCGTTGGTTGATATTGCGACTCCACATATTGCCGGCTATACCCTGGAAGGCAAAGCACGGGGTACAACTCAGGTTTTTGAGGCTTATTGTGAATTCCTGGGGCAACCGCGCAAGACGGAATTGGCTGATCTGTTGCCAACACCCGATTTCAGTCAAGTCACCGTGCGAGGAGAGGTGACACAAAGTCTCCTCAAGCGTTTGATGCATTTAGTGTATGATGTGCGCCGTGATGATGCGCCCTTACGTCAGGTTGCGGCTCAGGAGGGGGCTTTTGATCGATTACGCAAATACTATCCAGATCGTCGGGAATGGTCTTCACTGACCGTGCATTGTGACTCAGAAGAGAGTGCTCAATTACTGTCCAGACTTGGATTTAATGCAAAAGTGATTTAATACAGGCAGGAACCCCTGTCTGTCAGCAAAATAAGAGAAGTGGAGAAAACCAACATGTCAGAAGGTTGGAATATTGCGCTTTTGGGTGCAACGGGCGCAGTAGGTGAAGCGATATTGGCGTTATTACAGGAACGTCAATTTCCGGTTGGTGAACTGCATCTTCTTGCCAGTGAACAAAGTGTTGGAAAGATCCAGCGTTTTAACGGAAAAAATATCACGGTTCGTGATGCGGCAGAGTTTGACTGGTCACAGGTACAACTTGCTTTTTTTGCTGCGACGATGGAAACAACGGCACAATATATTGAAAAAGCAACAGAATTTGGTTGTCTGGTGATCGATAGCAGCGGCTTGTTTGCCGCAGAGCCAGATGTGCCTCTGGTTGTTCCTGGCGTTAACCCTTATGCATTGGCTGAATATCGTAACCGTAACATCATTGCAGTGGCAGATAGCTCAACTAGCCAAGTTCTGACTGCCATCAAGCCATTGATCGATACGGCTGGCATTGCCCGTTTACATTTGACCAATATCTTGCCAGTTTCTGTTTATGGCAAAGCCTCTATTGATGAACTGGCAGGGCAGAGTGCTCGTTTATTAAATGGCATTCCACCGGATGAGGGGCGTTTCAGCAAACAATTGGCTTTCAATTTGCTGCCTTTGTTGCCTGATGCTGAAGGTGTGGTGCGCGAAGAGCGCCGGATTGTCGATCAAATTCGCAAAGTATTACAGGATGAAGGATTGCCGGTTTCGGTAAGTTGTGTCCAATCTTCTGTTTTCTATGGCATTGCCCAAATGGTGAATTTGGAAACGTTGCGTCCGGTTGGCATAGAAGAAGCCCGTAGTGAATTTGAACGCCTTGACGATATTCAGGTTTCAGAAGAGGGTGATTATCCGACTCAGGTAACGGATGCTTCGGGCAGTGATAGTTTGAGCATAGGTTGTCTGCGTAACGATTACGGTATGCCTGAGATGCTGCAATTTTGGTCAGTTGCCGATAATATCTGTTTCGGTGGCGCTTTGATGGCGGTTGAAATCGCTGAAAAGCTGATGCAGGAGCAATTTTACTGATGTCTGATACAGAGCTGAGTCAGTCTGTGCCAGAGGCAAAAAAAGTAAAAATTGCACTGGGGATTGAATATGACGGCAGTCGATATTATGGTTGGCAGCGTCAGCAAGAAGTGAAAAGCGTACAGGAATGTCTGGAAAAAGCCCTGTCGAAAGTTGCGAATGAGCCGATTTCAGTTTTTTGTGCAGGTAGAACGGATGCAGGGGTACACGCGACCGGCCAGGTCGTGCATTTTGAAACCTCGTCCCAACGTAAAGATGCCGCATGGACAATGGGGGTAAATACCCATTTGCCAGCGGATATTGCAGTACGTTGGGTTAAAACGGTGGATGATGAATTCCATGCCCGTTTCAGTGCAACTGCTCGCCGTTATCGCTATGTGATTTTTAACCACCGTTATCGTCCAGCGGTATTGGCGCATGGTGTCACGCATTTTCATTATCCATTGGATGAGAAAAAAATGCATGAAGCGGCACAGAGCTTGTTGGGAGAAAATGACTTTACTTCTTTCCGGGCAGTACAGTGCCAATCCAATTCACCGTGGCGCAATATGATGCATATTAACGTTAGTCGGCATGGGCATTATATTGTCGTGGACATTAAGGCGAACGCGTTCGTGCATCATATGGTACGTAATATCGTTGGCAGCCTGCTGGAAATTGGTTGTGGTAACCAGGATATTGGCTGGATGGCTGAATTATTGGCGCTGAAAGACAGGACAAAAGCGGCAGCCACTGCCAAGGCTGAAGGCTTATATTTAGTTGCTGTGGATTATCCTGAGTGTTTTGGTTTACCTGAACCCGTCATGGGGCCACTATTTCTGGCAAATCATTTAATCTGACATTTTCGAATAGTGACAGGGATGTTTAGTCATAACGAGGAATATTATGGAGTTTTTAACTCATTTTGTTGATTTTGCGAAATTCATTGTCGATTTTATTTTACACATTGATGCTCATTTAGCTGAATTAGTTGCCAGTTATGGTGATTGGGTTTATGGCATCCTATTTCTGATTATATTTTGTGAAACAGGTCTGGTGGTCACGCCATTTTTGCCAGGGGATTCCTTGCTGTTTGTGGCTGGCGCACTGTCTGCATTAGATTCCAATGATCTAAATGTGCACGTCATGGTCGCTTTGATGATTACAGCCGCGATTATTGGTGATGCTATCAACTATACCATTGGCAGAATTTTTGGTGAGAAATTATTTACCAATCCCAATTCAAAGATTTTTCGCCGCAGTTATTTAGATAAAACCCATGAGTTTTATGAAAAACATGGTGGAAAAGCAATAATTTTGGCTCGGTTTGTGCCAATTGTGAGAACGTTTGCACCGTTTGTTGCAGGAATGGGGAAAATGTCTTACCGCCACTTTGCTGCTTATAATGTCATCGGTGCATTTATCTGGGTGCTATTATTCACTTATGCCGGTTATTTATTTGGTGATATGCCAGTTATACAGCAAAATCTGAAATTATTGATTGTTGCTATTATTTTTATCTCTATTTTGCCTGGCATCATAGAAATTTGGCGTCATCGTCGTGCTGCCTCGAAAAAAGCAGCAAGCAGTGCAGTAGATAGATAAAAATAGAAGATAGATAAATCGATAACCGTAAACAGGTTTGAGCAGTTTTTTATCCACACTGCAATGGCATTGTGGTTTAATGGCACGTAAAACAATAGCTGGCAGCAGCCAGATTCAGACGGAAAGGTTCATTAATGAGCTGGATTGAAAAGATTCTAAACAAAAGCAAAATCATACAAACTCGTAAGGCCAGTATACCTGAAGGAGTTTGGACAAAATGCGACAGTTGCAGTCAGGTACTTTATCGTGCTGAATTAGAGCGTAACCTTGAAGTGTGTCCAAGATGTGACCACCATATGCGTATTTCAGCCCGTAAGAGATTGCATTCATTTTTGGATGAAGGCACTGGCACAGAATTAGGCAGTGAACTGGAACCCAAAGATATCCTGAAATTCCGCGATACTAAAAAATATAAAGATCGCTTAGTGGCAGCCCAGAAGCAGACGCAAGAAAAAGATGCACTCATCGTTATGAAGGGTAAGCTGCATGATATGCCAGTTGTGGCGGGTGCCTTTGAATTCAATTTCATGGCTGGCTCAATGGGCTCTGTGGTTGGCGCTCGTTTTGTGCGCGCTGTCGAACAAGCTCTGGAAGATAACTGTCCATTTATCTGTTTTGCTTCCAGTGGCGGCGCTCGTATGCAGGAAGCGTTGATGTCACTGATGCAGATGGCAAAAACCAGTGCAGCGCTGGCAAGAATGCAACACCGTGGTTTGCCTTATATCTGTGTGTTGACCCACCCAACAATGGGTGGGGTAACGGCAAGTATGGGAATGCTGGGTGATATCAATATCGCTGAGCCTAAGGCATTGATTGGCTTTGCGGGGCCTCGTGTCATCGAGCAGACTGTGCGGGAAAAATTGCCGGAAGGTTTCCAACGTAGTGAATTCCTGCTGGAGAAGGGGGCGGTTGATCTGATCGTGCGTCGTCCAGATATGCGCGATAAAGTTGCCAACTTGCTTGCTATGTTGACCCACAAACCTCATCCAGGCACAAAAGCAGAGCCAGTAGAAGCAATCGTTGTTGATTCTGCTGATGTCGAAGCGGATATAAACATCAATCCTGATAAAGAAGATGTCTGATATTTCACAAATTCCTCAAGCCACGTCGCCACTGATGACGTGGCTTTCCTATCTGGGAAACCTGCATACCAAAGCCATTGATATGGGGCTTGCACGTGTGGGTAAGCTGGGGCGTCAGTTAGGCTTATTGACTCCGGCTCCAAAAGTTATCACGGTATCAGGTACTAATGGCAAGGGAACCACTTGCCATACCCTAGAATCCATTTTTCTGGCCGCAGGGCTTAAAGTCGGCGTGTACAGTTCCCCGCATTTAGTCTGCTACACCGAAAGGGTGCGTATTCAGGGCAAGGAACCCACGGAACAAGATTTCTGCCGTGTATTTGCAGCGATTGAAGCCCAGCGTGGTGACATCTCATTAACCTATTTTGAATATGGGACGTTGGCCGCATTACAACTTTTCAAAGAAGCGGATCTTGATGTCGTGATTTTGGAAGTTGGGCTGGGTGGACGTTTGGATGCCACCAATATCGTTGATGCCGGTATTGCCGCAATCACCAGCATTGCATTGGATCATACGGATTGGTTGGGTGCAGATCGCGAACACATTGGCCGTGAAAAAGCGGGCATTTTCCGCCGTGGACATTTTGCCGTAGTGGGTGAACCTGATATGCCTCACTCAATTGCTGAAGTTGCGGATGAATTAGGCGCTAAGCTCTTTCGTCGTGGCGTTGACTGGCATTTCTCACAGCGTGAAGATAGCTGGAACTGGCGAAGCGATAAGCAACAATTCAACGAGTTACCTTTACCTAATTTGCCGTTAGCAAATGCTGCAACTGCAATGGGGGTGATCCACTGCTTGTTGCAGCAGGATGACAAAGTCAGCCGGGCCATTGATGAACAAGCAATCCGTGCAGGGCTAAGAAATGCGCAATTACCGGGGCGTTTCCAAGTCATCAGGGAAAATCCGCTGGTTATTTTGGATGTGGCTCATAATCCACATGCTGCGGGCTATCTGGTGCAAAAACTGGCAGAATTGCCTCGTTCACCAAACAGCAAAATCCGTGGCGTGGTTGGCATGTTGGGAGATAAGGACATAGTGGGTACACTTGCTTGTCTTTCTCAACAAATTGATGAGTGGTATTGCGCATCGTTGCATGAACTGAGGGGAGCAGAAGCTGACGAATTGTCTGGACATCTTGTACAGGCGCGGACATTCCCCGAAGTAAAAACAGCCTGGCAGCAGGCAGTGAAAGATGCGTCGGTGCAAGATATTATCGTGGTTTGTGGCTCTTTCCACACTGTCGCACATGTTATGGAAGCACTGGAGGAGGGCAAGGAAAGTGGCCAGTAAATTCCAAAATCGCTTGGTTGGTACTATTGTTCTTGTTGCATTGGGCGTCATTGTCCTGCCTATGATTTTTGATGGCGATAAGAAATACAATGAAGAACAATTTGCGGCGATCCCTTTGGTGCCAAAACCTGGTGATGAAGAAGATATTGACTCGATCCCACCATTGACACAAAACATGCCGTCTACACCGCCTGAAGGTGCTGCGGAAGCAATGCAATCACAGGAGCAAGAGCCAGATATCGAGATGCTGTCTCGGCCATCGCCTGCCGAGCCAATAACAGCACCTCCTGTTACTGTCACGCAAGCGCCTAAAAAAGTGGAGCCATCTCCATCTCCTCAACAAAAAGCGGTAACTAAACCTAAACCGGAGCCAACAGAGCAAGCTCCTCAGGCAACGGCATATGTTGTTCAGCTTGGCGCATTAAAAAACGCGGATAAGGTTGACGAGATAGTGGCAAGGTTGCGTCTTTCTGGGCACCAGGTATATACAGTGCCTTCTTCTCCGGTACAGGGGCAGTTAACCCGAATTTATGTAGGACCGAATGCATCAAGGCAGGCACTGGAATCTATTGTGCCTGAATTAAAGGAACTTACGGGATTACAAGGGCAGATCAAAAATTATAAGCCATAATCTGATTGGCACAGCAAATGCTGTTTGTTTACCTGTCGAAAATTATTTTCAGTAGAGTGATGAATCTACTACGCAAACGTTTTCGTTTTCTGTTAGAATGCGCCCGACCTGAGTGTCGGGAGCCTGTTTTTGGATTAAAATATGGTCTGGATTGATTATACGATCATTGCCATCATTGGTTTCTCGGCACTGGTTAGCTTGATTCGTGGTTTTGTTCGCGAAGCGCTTTCCCTGATAACGTGGGGCTGTGCTTTCTTTGTTGCAAGCCACTTCTATACTTATTTGGCGGCTTATTTTACCCGCCTTGAGGATGAACTGGTGCGCAATGGGGTAGCGATTGCTATCTTATTTATTGCAACACTGATTGTTGGCGCAGTAGTAAACTATGTCATTGGTTCACTTGTTCAGCGAACGGGCCTGTCAGGCACTGATCGGGTTTTGGGGATCTGCTTTGGCGCCTTACGTGGTGTCTTGGTGGTGTCTGCCATTTTGTTTATTGCGGACTCTTTCACACCACTGCCCAAAAGTCAGGATTGGCAACAATCACAACTGATCCCACAGTTTAGTCAAATTATCAGGTGGTTTTTTGACTACTTACAAAGTGCGTCGAGTTTCTTGCCGGAGAGATAGCGCTCTCCGCTTGGCTGATGAGGAAAGGCTACATGTGCGGTATTGTCGGTATCGTCGGTTTTACACCGGTTAACCAGTCGATTTATGATGCATTGACGGTGCTTCAGCACCGTGGACAAGATGCAGCAGGTATTGCAACTATTGATGGTAACAATGAGTTTCGTTTACGTAAGGCGAATGGTTTAGTTAAGGATGTGTTTGAAACACGGCACATGCTACGTTTACAGGGAACCATCGGCATTGGACATGTCCGTTATCCTACGGCGGGCAGTTCCAGTGCATCTGAAGCGCAGCCCTTTTATGTGAATTCTCCTTTTGGTATCACGTTGGCACATAACGGCAATCTGACAAACGCACATGAATTGAAAAAAATGCTGTTTGAAAATGCCCGCCGTCATGTCAACACAACCTCAGACTCTGAAATTCTACTGAATATTTTTGCCAATGAATTAGCCCAATTTCCCCATTTCCCTTTAGAGCCTGATGATATCTTCTCGGCAGTCGCAAAAATGCACAAAAAAATTCGTGGCGCTTATGCGTGTATTGCCATGATTATTGGGCATGGGGTGGTGGCTTTTCGTGATCCACATGGCATTCGTCCTCTGGTGCTGGGAAAGAAAACACGGGAAGATGGCCGCAATGAATACATGGTGGCATCGGAAAGTGTGGCGCTGGATACACTGGGTTTTGAGTTCCTGCGTGATGTGGCTTCTGGGGAAGCGATTTATATCACTGAAAGCGGGCAACTGTTTACTCGCCAGTGTGCAGAAAATCCGTCATTAACACCGTGTTTGTTCGAATTTGTCTATTTTGCTCGCCCGGATTCCTTTATTGACAAGGTTTCGGTCTATAACGCTCGGTTGCGGATGGGGCGGAAATTGGGGGAAAAAATTGCCCGTGAATGGGAAGACTTACATATTGATGTCGTTATTCCCGTACCGGAAACCTCTTGTGATATCGCATTGGAAATCGCCCATATTCTGGATAAACCCTATCGTCAGGGATTTGTCAAAAACCGTTATGTCGGGCGTACCTTTATCATGCCTGGTCAGCAAGAGCGACGTAAGTCTGTTCGTCGTAAACTGAATGCTAATCGCGCTGAATTCCGGGGTAAAAATGTTTTGCTGGTGGATGATTCCATCGTGCGTGGAACCACGTCTGAGCAGATTGTTGAACTGGCGCGCGAAGCGGGAGCCAAGAAAGTCTATTTTGCCTCGGCGGCACCGGAAGTTCGTTTCCCGAATGTTTATGGTATTGATATGCCGAATGCCAATGAACTGATAGCTCACGGTCGGGAAGTGGATGAAATTCGTCAGATCATTGGTGCTGATGCCCTGATATACCAAAACCTCCACGATCTTATCCAGGCTGTCCGGGAAGAAAACCCTGATATTGAAACATTCGAGTGCTCTGTATTTGATGGTATTTATGTCACGAAAGACATTGACCAGTGTTACCTCGACTACCTGGAAAATCTACGCAAAGACGATGCAATGAAAGTGCGTGGACAGAGCGAAATAGAGGATCTGGAAATATATAATGAAGGATAATATTGTTATTATCATGCAGTTATAGCCAGAATCTCAGAGGAAAACATGAAAAAATTGATTGTCGGGCTGACCGGCGCGAGTGGTGCGATTTATGGTGTCAGGTTGCTGCAAGTTTTGCGACCAATAGAAGGCATTGAAACGCATTTAGTGATCAGTCAATCAGCCCGACAGACTTTGGCATTGGAGACGGACTATACGCTGCGAGATGTACAAGCTTTGGCAGATGTTGTACATGACAATCGTGATATTGCCGCATCCATTTCCTCTGGCTCTTTTAAGACATTGGGTATGGTGATTTTGCCTTGCTCCATAAAAACCCTATCAGGCATTGTGCATAGTTACACTGATGGCTTAATTACCCGTGCTGCGGATGTTGTTTTGAAAGAGAAGCGCAAGCTAGTGCTGGGAGTGAGAGAAACCCCCTTGCACTTGGGGCATTTGAGATTAATGACGCAGGCCGCGGAAATTGGGGCGGTGATCATGCCACCTGTTCCGGCATTTTATCATCGTCCTGAACATATTCAGGATATTATCGACCAAACGGTTAACCGTGTGCTTGATCAATTTGATATTGACTTGCCAGAAGATCTGTTTAGCCGTTGGCAGGGTGCTAAACCCATTGGATATGGCATTTAAGTTGAGTCAATATGTTGTTGTGAAGAAATCATAACAGTATATCGTTTATTACCTTACCCTTGTTCAAGATATACCAATCTCACTTTAAGATGCGTGTGATTTCTCCCTGCAAAGCGGGGAGAAATCAGGTTTCATAGCGTGTTGTAAATTGCAATTTGAAGTTTAATGCGTATAGATTAATAAGTATTGTCTTTCTCTTCTATGACATCTTGCAAGGCTTCTTCCAGTTGAAAATAACGGAAACCAAATCCGGCTTCTTCCAGTCTTTTCGGAATAGCTTGTTGACCACCCAGGACTAACTCTGCGGCTTCTCCCATCATTGCTTTTAACACACATGCAGGAATGCGTATAAAAGCAGGGCGATGTAACACAGTCGCGAGTGTGGCACTAAACAACTCATTATGAACAGGGTAAGGCGATGTCATATTGAAAGGGCCCTGTAATTCAGGTGATACCAGCAGGTAATAAATACCATTGACCATATCGTCAATGTGTATCCATGGCATATACTGCTTGCCATTGCCGATAGCTCCCCCTAAACCTAATCGAAACAGTGGCAGCATTTTTTGTAACGCTCCGCCTTCGGGAGCCAAGACAACGCCCGTACGTAACAGGCATACGCGAGTTTTGTCACTTTGAGCTTGTAGGGCAAGTTGCTCCCAACGTTCACAAAGTTGATGGGCAAATTCATTGTGAGGAAGATCGTTTTCGGTAACGACTGCTTGTCCTTGATCACCATAATAACCAACGGCCGAACCGGAAATAAATACAGATGGCGGAGATTCACTGGCCTTGATTAGCTTGCTCAACTGTTCAGTGATCTGCCAGCGGCTTTGACACAGTTTCTCTTTTTGTTTCAATGTCCATCGTTTATTGATAATAGGCTCGCCAGCAAGATTGATAACAGCATCAAAGCCGTTAAGATCGTGTTGGTCATCCAACGTTGTCCAACAGGCAACGCGATCAGAAAACAGAGAATACACCTTTTGTGGTGAACGACTCAAAATGGTGATGGAATGGGAGAGCGAAATTAATTGGCAGGTCAAGCGATGACCAATTAACCCTGTTCCCCCCGTAATTAAGATACGCATAGCCACCCCCTGTAACAAAAAATAATTGCACATTGGACTATAACAAGGGATAGCTTAAGCGGCAGCGAAATATGCTGTTATCTGTTACCAATATCAAGCTTTATGGTGAAATATCTCGTCATCAGGTTATAGGCGTTAAGCTACCTTATCGGCGTAGGCGGCTTGTGTTGCCGGGCGTTGGCTGATCTTATCCAACCATTTAGCAACCGCCGGATAATCCTGTAGGTCGATTTTTTGGTGTTCATAGCATCTCGCCCACGGATAAGTGGCAATATCTGCGATACTATATTCGTTTCCGCCGAGATAAGCCGTTTTTTCCAGTTGAGTGTTTAGCACCTTGTATAAACGTTTTGATTCTTCCACATAGCGATTAATGGCATAAGGTACAACTTCGGGAGCGTAGCGGTTGAAATGGTGATTTTGACCGAGCATTGGGCCAAAGCCGGCAACTTGCCAAAACAGCCATTGCAATTGTTCGGTACGTTCACGCAAATCTTTGCTTAATAGTTGGCCTGTTTTATTTGCCAGATAAAGTAAAATAGCCCCTGATTCGAAGATAGAGACAGGCTCTCCCCCATCGGCGGGTTGATGATCGACAATAGCCGGGATCTTGTTATTGGGTGAAATGGTGAGAAATTCAGGTTTAAACTGCTCGCCAGTGCTGATATTGATGGGGTAGATAGTATAAGGAATGCCGGCTTCTTCAAGAAAAAGAGTGATTTTGTAGCCATTTGGGGTTGGAGCATAGTACAGATCTATCATATAACCTCCAGCGATAATAACTTTCTGAAAAACGTAACGATATTACCTTACCATCGTTTGTTTATAAATGTTATAAATTTACTGCAAAAAGTAACAGGCAACTGATTGATAAAAGGTTTTTAGAATGATGCAAGAAAAATCAGCAAATATTGAATGGATTGATATCGTCAATGAAGGCAATGAAGTTATTGCGCAATCGTCTCGCCGGCAGATGAGAGCGCAGAACTTGAGGCATCGTGCTACTTATATTGTCGTGCATGATGGGATGGGCAAGATCCTGATTCAGCATCGTACAGAAACGAAAGATTTTTATCCGGGAAAATTAGATGCAACGGCAGGTGGTGTCGTGATGGCGGGAGAAACTTTGCTTGAAGCCGCGCGTCGGGAGGCAGAAGAAGAGTTGGGGATTGCAGGTGTTCCTTTTGCCGAGCATGGGATTTTTTATTATGAAGAGGACAATTGTCGTATATGGGGTGGTTTGTTCAGTTGTGTTAGCCATGGGCCATTTGCATTGCAGGAAGAAGAAGTCGCCGCAGTTTACTGGCTAACACCGGAAGAAATCACGGCCCGTTGTGATGAGTTCACCCAGGATTCACTGAAAGCGCTCTCTTTATGGTTAGCACGTAATAATCAAGTGGCGTAGTTTTAATTATCATTGACAATTATTGGTTACGGAAATGAGGATCTTTTGTTGATATTCAATAATCATTTAAAATAGGAGTATGTATATTTATAATACATACTCCTTATTTCTATTGCGACTTTTCTATTTTATTAATATGAATAAATAAAGTAATGAATGTTTAATTTAACATCTTACTTTTTTATTTATTAGTGGGTAAATCTTCTAAGAAAAGCTTAAAATGATAGCTGTCAGCTTTTTCAAACCGCGTATGGGGTGGTTTAGTTTCATCATATGTTATGATATCGAGACCTGTGCCATTATATTTAAAATAAACTGCACCTTGAGTAACCGGAATGTTATTTTGATCAAAAATGACAACAGATGTAACATATAGCTGACCATTTTGGGGAATTAAGCCAACAATTTCATAGTCTCCATTTGAATAACAATCTACAGGATTGGGGATTGTATAGGTTTGAATATTAGCCCTAAATATTTGATCGATACCTGATTCATTAATTAATTTTACTGCGAGTAAATCACGATTTGAAGGTGAAACAATAAATTTTGTTAGTCCTTGAATATCACTGATATCTGGTTGGCTTTTCTCCCATTCACGATAAATTTGCCCAACTTCACTATCACTGTTATGTCGCCAGGCGAATACGATGGAACTTGTCCCAACTTTAACGGAAAAAAACTTATCATTTAATGAAGTACCAGTTAAGTTTACTTCTGTACTATTTTCTGGATATTTATAATTAGCCCCAGTATAATTTTTTCCGGTATAAAATATAGCGCCATTGGTTAATTCATCTTTAGACATAATAAATATTCCCCTTATTTTTGATTGTGGAAGGAATATCTAGGATAAGAAGCTTGGTTTATATGTCAAGATAATGCGTGTCTCTTATATTGGCTCTTGCCTTTAAAATATATTTATTTAATTTATATTCTTCTCTATTAATATACGCATTATACCAATCGCCTTTCAAGATGCGTCTTATATTTCCACGCGTATAAACAATCACATTGATTTGCAAGCTGCATCTTGAAGTTAGATTGGTATAAATATCGAAAAACCTCGTTGAGAATAACGAGGTTTGTTGTTAGCGGATAAGGCAGCCATTGGCTGCCAGAAATTTATGGAATTATATTTACACTCGCTATGGCCGATGCTAACCCTTGAACGAAAGGTTGACGCATAATAGTGATGTGATCACCAGATAAAGTTTCGGGAATAACTTCCCCAGTAACCAGCGTCTTCCAGCCATTAATAATGCTTTCGGTAGAGATATTTTGTCCTTCATACTCCTCGCTAGCCAGAAACAGGTGGAGTGTCCCTGAATAGCGTTCTTGCGGCTGATAAGTTGCCAAAGAATGGGCCTTGAAGACATTTAAATAGGCAGAGATTTCTTTAGATTCAAGTTGAGGAGGTAAGAGTTCCTCTTCAATGAGACGAAGTCGCAAGTTATCGAGTTGCTCTTCTTCTGTCATGGATTCAAATTCTTCTTCGGTAAAGTTTTCCTCTGCCCCCGCCAATGCAGCAAGCACATTGCCAAACTCGGCCTGCCAGCGGCTATTAGACCATTCTGATTCGTTCCTTTGGGTTAAGCTTTCTAGAGGGGATTCGCTATCGACTAAAGCCAGTAAACCAATGTGTTCACCTTGTTGGACGAGTTGTCGAGCCATTTCGAATACGAGCCAGCCTCCGAAAGAGTGTCCAGCTAAATAATAAGGGCCATTGGGTTGAACTTTCTTAAGATCATCGATCATAACGCTGGCCATTGCCTCAAGGCCGTTCATCTCAAGGTATGATGGGGGATCACTACGTCCATCTAACTCTGGTGATTGCATACCCCAAACGGCATAAATACCTTCCAATGCTGTCGCCAATTCCCGCAAATAAAGCACGTGTCCTCCAGCGCCGGGAGCAAAGAACAGCGGTGTTGCTTTGAGGTTTTGTGACAGGCCGACCATAGAACCAACATGGATATTATCTCGATCTTCAATGGCGTGGGCTTGTTCTTTGATAGTGGTAAACGTCATCAAGCTCGCCATCATATTCTGCTGAAGCCCAAGTTTTTCTATTGCTAAAGAGCTGGCTTTCAAAATAAGCAGTGAATGGCCTCCTAATTCAAAGAAATGGTCATGACGGCTGACACGCTCCACTCCCAGAAGATCTTGCCAAATCTGAGCCAATGTTATTTCAACCTCACCTTGGGGGGCTTCATAATCACGGGTTACGATGGCAGATTGATCGGGAGCAGGGAATGCCTGACGGTCGATTTTGCCGTTAGAGGTAAGCGGGAAAGCGTCAAGGATCACAAATGCACTGGGTAGCATAAACTCGGCAAGCTGTTGAGCAAGTTGCTGACGCAGTTCACTGGGAACCAAGTTGACACCGGATTCTGGCTGAACATATGCAACGAGACGTTTATCATCAGATGTTATTTCTCGGATCAGGACAATAGCATCTTGTACTCCCTGACATTGCACCAGACGAGTTTCAATTTCCCCCAGTTCAATGCGGAATCCGCGTAACTTGACCTGAAAATCATTGCGTCCTAAATATTCAATCGCACCATCGGGTAGCCAACGCCCCAGATCGCCGGTCTTGTACATACGGGCATCGGGCTGTTTGCTAAACGGATCCGCCACAAATTTTTCCGCGGTTAAATCGGGGCGATTGAGATAACCACGGGCCACACCGGCGCCACCGATATGAATTTCACCACTGACGCCGACAGGAACCGGCTTCCCAAATGTATCCAAAATATAAATACGGGTATTGGGCAATGGATAGCCAATCGGGATATTATCGGTGATATCAGTCGATGGCGTGCTCGTTCCATCCACTTTTAATGTGGTCGCAATGACTGTGGTTTCGGTAGGACCATAAGAGTTAATCCAACGGCAGGATTGCGTTTCAGGTATAGATTGCCAACTGATTAAATGGCGCAGTTCCGCTTTCTCGCCACCGACGATAACGGTGCGCAGATATTGGCCGAAACCACTGCGTCCTGCCATCATCTCCTGTACCCATTGATGCCAGAAGGCGGTCGGCATATCCATGATAGTGATTTTCTGCTTATTTAACAGATCGACAAATTCTGCATCCGGTACACGGATATGAGCAGGGCGCAGTATCAGTGTTGCTCCCGATGCGAGGGTAGGGAAAATATCGGATACCGAGGTATCAAAGGCGATAGTCGCAAATTGCAGGATACGATCCCCTGATTGTGGCTCGCTGGTCTGGTGCTGTGCATGGATAAAGTTCACCACATTGCGGTGCTCCAGCATCACGCCTTTGGGCTGGCCGGTAGAGCCGGATGTATAGATAATATAAGCCAGATGATGGGGTTGAAGTTGAATATCCGGATTATGGATCGGCTGTTTTGCTACGTTATTGCGGTGGCTTTCATCGTCCAGCAACCAGACGGGCATATCTGATATTGGCAGCAGTCCCTGTAAAGGGCGCTGTGTCAGCAATAACACAGGTTTGCTGTCTGACAGTTGATACGCCAGACGTTCGGCCGGGTATTCGGGATCAAGCGGAACATAACCAGCCCCCGCTTTAAGGATAGCGTACAGACCAATAATCAAATCCAGACTGCGGTCAACACAGATAGCGATGCGATCATCGGGGCGTACCCCCGCGTCAATCAACTGGTGTGCCAGTTGGTTAGCCTGACGGTTTAGTGCCGCATAACTCAGTTCGCTCTCACCAAAGACCAATGCAATCGCATCCGGTGTGCGTGCTGCCTGTTGTTCAAACAGTTGATGGATTAAGGCGTCTTGTGGATAGTCTATCGCCGTATCGTTAAAACCCTCCAGTAATTGGGTACGTTCGGCCCGTGGCAAGATATCGATAGCGTGGATAGGTTGCTCAGGCGCATATTGCAGCGCGGCCACAATGCCTTCCAGTGCCGTCTTCATATAGGCAGTAATGCGTACCGGATTAATTTGCTGGCTGCATTGTGCGGTCAGTGCAAATCCATCATCAAAATCGTCCACATCCAGGGATAAGGGGTAGTTACTGCGCTCTTCACTGTCCAACACCTGGATACCGTCCCAAGCCAATGAATGCGCCGCTTCCTCATCACGCGGGCTGTGACGGAAATTCAGCAGGCTGTTAAACAGTGGCAATGAAGCCGGCACGCCGCTGCACCGCTGGGCAATCGCCAGAGGAGTTTGCTCATGATCCAGTAATTCACTCAGGCGCTGGTAGGTTTCCTGTACCGCCTGTTTTACGGTACGGGCCTGTAACTGGATACGGACTGGCAGGGTATTGATAAACATCCCCAGCACCTGTGAAGCGCCCATGCCCCCTTGTAAGCGGCCCAATAACACCGTACCGAATACCACATCATCGCGGCCGCTGCACTGTGCCAATACCTGCGCCCAGGCGACATGGAATAGCACGGCCGCACTCATCCCCAATTGACGGGCGCAATCCCGGATCTGTTGGGCCAGTTCCTTATCTAAGGTGACAATATCTTCCACGATTTTATCGTGCTTATCGCGGCTATTCCCCTGTACATCCAGTAACCCAAACGGCAGCGTGGGTTCTTCCACGTCACCCAGTAACTGCTGGAAATAAGCCTGATGCACTTCAATCGGCACCTGACGGGTCTGGGCGATAAAATTGCGGTAAGGCAATGGGGCGGGCAGGTGTGCGGCTTCTCCGAGGATCAGTGCCTGCACTTCACTGAAAATGATTTCCAGTGACAGATGGTCACATACCAGATGGTGATGCAGCAGGCTTAACCACCATTGATCGGTGGCAGGATCCCGGGCGATGTAAGCGGCCAGTAATGGCGCCTGAGTAATATCTAACCGTATGCTGTCCGGATCAGTCAGACGCCGTAGCTGGGTTTCGGCACGTTCTTCTGCGGATAACGTCAGCTCTGTGATCGGCAGGGGCGCATGACGGTAGACCACCTGCACGGGAATAGGAAGTTCCTGCCAGTGGAAGGCACTGCGTTGGATATCATGCCGGTCAATCACCTGCTGCAACGCCTGCAAGAAATTTGTCAACCGTGGCCGGCTGTCAAAGTGCATCAGAATATTTTCAAGATAGGTGTCACCGGTTTCCGTCAGTAAATGGTGGAACAGAATGCCTTCCTGCAAGGGGCCAAGCGGGTAAATATCCTGAATATTGGCGATACCGCCCGGAACATGGTCAACAATACGGTCAATTTGGGGCTGGGTTAATGTCACCAGTGGCAGCATGGCGGGCGTAATCTGCGGGCTGTCTTCGCGGATCAGGTTAGGCGGGATAACCGCTAGCGCTGCATCTTGCTTTTGATGTAAGCGGGCGCTCATGGCCGCCAGCGTGGGAGCAGCGAAGACCGCGCTGACCGCCAGAGAAAGCCCTTGCTGGCGCAATTGTTCGATCAGGCTGACGACCAGCAGGGAATGGCCGCCCAGTTCGAAGAAATTGTCATGGCGCCCGACCTGTTCCAGTTCCAGCAGCGATTGCCAGACTGCCGCCAGTTTTTGTTCGATTTCGCCCTGTGGTGCTTCGTATTCACGGCTGACAATAGCGCTTTGATCCGGTGCCGGCAGGGCCTTGCGATCCAGTTTACCGTTGGCGGACATCGGGAAGGCATCCAGCATAACAAAGGCACGGGGTAACATATATTCCAGCAGGCGGGCACTGAGGTGTTCACGTAACTCCGCCGGTTTTAATGTGATGCCGGTTTTGGGGATCACATAGGCAATTAAGCGCTTGTCACCGCTTTCTTCTTCACGGGTGATCACCACGGCATCGTGGACGTCTTCGTAAGCCAGCAGCTGGGTTTCAATTTCCCCCAGTTCAATGCGGAAGCCACGGATCTTAATTTGAAAATCATTGCGTCCCAGATACTCAATTGCGCCATCAGGTAGCCAGCGGCCGAGGTCGCCG
>NZ_JADEUF010000030.1 GCF_015163655.1 Xenorhabdus griffiniae
TATTATATGTATTGCATAACTTTTATTTTTACAGAATGTCAGCAATTAATAATTAATCTTATAAAACAGAACAAAAACTCATTGATGTTTAGAAAAAAATCGATGTTATGCATAACAATGCTATTATTTTTTTCTTAATAGCTTAAAACTTCAAATTATGAGATTAGTGAAGTTATTATTTTGAACTTTGTTATTTACTCGCTACTATATTTTTATCTCATCTGTTGATGAGAAAACTCTTTGCTATTTTCAGAAGTAAACTAAGTAATCCGTTGTTGTATTCATATACGCAACAAACATTAACTCAATAATCGGTTTCTCTGTCGAATACGTTCTTCAGAGGTGGGATATATTAAAAAATGAAAATCAAGCTAATTATTTCATCTTTATTTGTTTCATCTGTATTTATGTCCGCAGCTCATGCTGCTGATGGTCAAATTAAATTTACGGGCAAAATTACCGCCACTGCGTGTAAAGTTGATTCAAATTCAGCTAATCAAACCGTAAATATGGGAACTATCAGCTCAAGTTCATTTGCTGGGGCTTATAGCACGTCTGCCGCTACTCGCTTTAGTATCAAATTGACTGACTGCCCGAAAGATTATCAACAAGCACAGGTCAAATTTGACGGCCAACCAGACAGAGCCAGTAACCGACTTTTGGCGTTAAACAGTAATGGTGGAGATACTCCGGCTCAAGGTGTCGCAATTGCCCTTTATGAAGATGACAGTAATACCTTGATCAATTTGGCAAAAAATTCACGCCCTCAATATTTCTCAAATGGAAAGACAGAAGAGTTGAAATTTGTTGCCAAATACATAGCAACAGCTGAAACCGTCACTCCAGGTGCGGGTGACGCCGTCGCTAACTTCACTATTGTCTATAACTAACTACCTATAACCAAAAGGAAGTTATGGCAGGGAAGCCAAAACAATATCACTCTGGTCTAAATATTGTTTGGAGCGACCGCTTTGAAATACTTTCGCATTTTAATTTTTATCTTTATCTACATTTTCAATACGAATATCTCTTTTGCTGGCGTCGTTATTGGCGGCACACGTGTTGTTTATATTAGTGACCAGAAAGAAGCCTCTATTTCTATTAACAATCCAGAAGCTGGCATCTCTTACCTCATTCAATCATGGGTTGAAGGTGAAGGTGATGAAACTAAAACCCCTTTTATTATCACTCCCCCACTTTTTAAATTAACAGCAGAGAATGAGAATATTTTACGAATAGTTAAAATTGGCAATGGATTACCTGATGACAAAGAGTCTTTGTTTTGGCTCAATATTAAGTCTATTCCTGCCACAACTAAATCAGAACAGAATCAATTGCAAATCACGGTAAAATCTCGATTTAAGTTATTCTATCGCCCTGCCAACCTCGCCGGTAATGCCGGTATTGCTTATAAGGCTCTAAAGTTCAAAACCGATGGACACAAACTCATGGCAGAAAACCCAACGCCTTACTATATCTCTTTTTCTGAGCTAACCACCGGCAATAATGTAGAAAGTTACGAGATTAAATCTGCGGGAATGATCCCACCGTTTCAACAAAAGAGTTGGGATATCCCTATTAAAAATATCAATCGAGTAACCTGGAAAACGATTAATGATTTTGGTGGCGTAACACCAGAAGAAAAACGTGAGTTGTAGGATAGTAGGTATATCAAAATTAAAAATTTATTATGAATAGCTATCGTCATTATCTTCAACAAAATAGTTCTGGTAATTGGGCGTTACTTATCAAGCTACGCTTGCGTTGTCTATATTGTAATGTGCCGATTTGTGCATTGTTAACCACTTCTCTTTGGATGTATAACAATAAAGCTTACGCAGAAGAGTATTTCAATATCAATGCACTGGAAAACCATTCAGGTTTTGAAGATATTGATCTCTCTATCTTTACTCAAGATGATCAGCAACCTCCCGGACGTTATTGGGTAGATATTTATCTTAATCAAGAAAAAGTAGATACGGGAAATGTCGATTTTATTATCGTTAATAACAAGCTATTTCCAAAAATTAAGATACAACAACTCAGAGAAATGGGGGTGAATATTGAATCATCCCCTACGCTACTTACTTTGCCACCAGAAACGGAGCTTATTGATCTCGGTCAATATATTCCATCTGCATCAACCTCGTTCGATTTCAAACATCAACGGCTGGATATCAGTATTCCCCAAGCAGCCTTAAAGAGTCAGGCGAGAGACTACGTGCCACCTCATTTGTGGGATCAGGGATTAACGTCTCTGTTAGTCAACTATAGCTATAGTGGTTCCATGACTTGGCAGGATGATCAAGTAGGTTCGACAAAAAACCATTTTCTCAACCTTAGAACGGGCGTTAATTGGGATGCGTGGCGTTTGCGCAACTATTCCACTTACAGTAGTCAAAATAAAAAATGGCAGAATATTAATATATATCTGCAACGAGATATTCATGCATTGAAAAGCCAATTAATATTTGGAGACAGTTACACACCTTCACTTATATTTGATAGCTTTCAGTTTCGCGGGATGCAATTGTCTTCCGATGACAATATGTTGCCCGATAGTCTAAAAGGTTTTGCACCAATAATTAGGGGTATTGCCCAAAGCAATGCTCAAGTCACCATCAAACAAAATGGTTACATTATCTATGAATCCTACGTTTCACCCGGCCCTTTTGTTATCAATGACCTCTATCCAACAACCTCAACCGGAGATATAGAGGTTATTGTCAAAGAAGCTAATGGGAAAGAACATCGTTCTGTGCAAAATTTTTCCACTGTGCCGATTATGTTACGGGAAAATAGCTTGCGACATTCGCTGACTTTGGGGAAATACCAGTCTAATTCTCACCGCGGAAAAACCCCCTATTTCATGCAAGGTACGGTGATTTATGGTATCTCCAATCGTGTCACTGCCTATGGTGGAAGCACAATTGCAAAAGATTATCAATCCGTTGCTTTGGGTACAGGCTATAGTCTGTCTGACTGGGGTTCCCTTTCTTTTGATGTGACTTACGCCAAAACCAATTTAATGTCGAACTCCAACAATTATGGCCAATCTTACCGTTTCCAATATGCCAAAGATCTCTCTCAGACAGGCACTAACCTCACTCTCGCAGGTTATCGTTACTCGACACAAAATTTTTACGATTTTAAAGAAGCGAATGAGTTGAACCCTGCAATCGATGGAAGGAGCAGCAATAAGCGTAGTAAATTACAATTACATATTAATCAATCCCTTGGGGATTGGGGAACCATTTATTTATCGGCTTTTCAACAAGATTATTGGCATCAAAAAGGCTACGAAAAAAATGTCAGTGCGGGTTATAACACAAGTTACAATTCGTTTAATTATAGCTTGAATTATTCTCACAGCGCTTTCCCTGGATCAAATCGTAGTGAGCAAATCGTTTCATTCAGTGTGCAAATTCCCTTTGATCGTTGGCTGAAAAATAGTTGGGTAAGCTATAGCATGACCAGCAACAAAAGCAGTGATACGTCTCATCAAGTCAGCTTAAATGGTACAGCTTTTGAAGATAACAATCTGATTTATAGCATTCAGCAAAGTTATACTGACCGTAATCAAAGCGTTGGCGGAAATATCAACGCTGAATATAAAGGAACATATGGCCAGGTCAGCGCTGGTTACAATTATGACAAATATACCAGGCAACTTACTTATGGTTTAAATGGCGGGATTGTTGCCCATCCTTATGGTATCACCCTTTCCCAACCTTTAGGGGATACATCGGTATTAGTACGCGCCAATGGTGCTTCAGAAGTCAAAGTGCAAAACCATATCGGTATCAAAACTGACTGGAAAGGCTATGCCATTGTGCCTTATGCCAGTAGTTATCGGAAAAACCGTATTGCCCTGGATACGCATTCAATGGGTAACAATGTTGATATTGATATCAATACGCAAACTATTATTCCAACCCAAGGCTCATTGACACTGGCCAATTTCCAGACTCGTATTGGTTATCGTGCTTTACTGATACTTTCTCATCAAGGTAAAGCAATCCCATTTGGTGCAACTGCGACACTGGAAAAACAGCATGATATTGATGCTTCCAACAGCGCAATTGTCAGTAATGATGGGCAAGTTTATCTCAGTGGTATACCTAAATTTGGCCGGATATGGGTTAAATGGGGATATAAAGAAATACAAGAGTGTTATGCCAACTATCGACTCTCTGATGAAGAACCTGCTTCAGGTTTGTATATGGTTGAAGCTTCTTGCGAATAATCTCTTGCAAATGGCAGTGTCGGTATATTTATTTGATATATAAAAATAGTGGAATTTATTCTATGGCCAACAAATTAAAATTATTATTGGCAAGTACATTTCTCATCGGCACGATGAGTAGTTTTTCTAGCTTAGCTAAATACCATTGCCAATATTCTGCGGGTTTTGTACCTGGTATGACTCCAGTTTCTTTTGGTTCGATTACAATTCCCAGAAACCATCCTATCGGAACAACTATCAAAGAAATACGTCTGGAGCAGGTGAATGAAAAAAGTAATATCGCCCTCTGCAATACTTCCTTGCCTACAATATGGGAACAACCTGACCTTAAACCTGCAAACTATAATCAGGATGCCATTTATGAATCCGGTGTTCCTGGAGTTGGCATCCGCATTAATACCTGGGGATACGGTTATGGTATTGATTGGCTACCCAGAACAGCGACCTATCCACTCACTTGCCCTTCATCGTCGCAATCTCGATGGAAAAAACAATATTGCGGTGAGTCATGGGGTTATTTGACGGTACAGCTAATCAAGATTGCACCAACAACGGGTTCTGGAGCCGTTAAATCGGCGAAACTGACTCGTGCTACATTAGGTCACAATATTCCTGTTCACACTTTCAATTTATCGAATACCTATATCGTGACTAAAGGTTGTTCTCTCAATCAAGAAATGATTTTAGTCAATATGGGAGATATTAAAAAAAGTGATTTTCGGGGTATTCATAGCACAGCGGGAATGCAACGTTTTGATATCAATATAAATTGCGATGCTAATGTCGATGTTGGGTTGATGCTGGATGGCAGTTCGGTAAGCTGGAATGCCCAAGATATCTGGGCCTTGGACAATATTGACAACGTCGCAAAAGGAGTTGGTTTACAAATTTTGTATCAAAACCGCCCCGTAACGATGCGTACTCCCGTTGTATTTGGCTCCACACAGTCTGGTGGAAATATAACCATTCCATTAATTGCCCGTTATATCCAAACGGAAGCAGAAATTAAGCCGGGCAAAGCAGATGCAACAGCAACAATCACTTTTACATATCAGTAAATGATAGTTATCCCCTGCTTGGTAGTAATGTTGTTAAGTGGGGGATGTTAGTGGGTTAAATCAGTATGTTGTAACTAAAATAGTAATGGATTCTTTTAAGCGTTTTTGGGCAGTTGTAAGCCACAACTGCCCCTATTTATCACGACGCGATATTTTCCATCGCCTGTAAAATACGTTTATCCGATATTGGATACGCAGTACCCAATTGTTGGGCAAACAGGCTGATCCGAAGTTCTTCAATCATCCAACGAATTTCTTTTACTTCCGTTAACTGCTTCTGCTGCACAGACAGTTTTGCCAACCATTGTTGCCATTGACGCTGGATATGTTCAACTCTGCTCATATGCGCCCTATCCTTGTTAGGATCTACCGCCAATTTTTCCAATCGACGTTCGATACCATTCAAATAGCGCAAGACATCTGCCAGGCGTTTCCAACCGTGGGAAGTCACAAATCCATTAAACACCAGACCAGAAATTTGTTCTTTAATATCAGATAACGCCAGTGCGAGAGAGATATCCACCCGCCCTTTCAGGCGCTTGTTGATATTAAAGACCGCAGTCAGGATTTGCTCAACTTGTTTGGCAATATCAACCACGGCGTCATTCAAATTAGCACGAACTTTATCATGCAAACTGGAAAATGCCTGTTCATCCCAAGCTGGTCCACCATTTTCTGCGATCAATCTATCAACACCACAGGAAATACAATCATCAATCAAATCCAATACTTTTCCATATGGATTGAAATACAGCCCCAGTTTAGATTTGTTTGGTAATTTTTCATGCAAGTATTTAATCGGCGATGGAATATTCAGCAATAACAGGCGGCGCGTTCCTTCCCACATAGCATTATGTTGTTCGGACTCGGTTTCGAATAGTTTAATACCAATACTGTCTTTCTCATCCACCAATGCCGGAAATGCTTTAACAGAATAGCCTCCACGCTTCTGCTCATAACATTCAGGCAATGTCCCAAAACTCCAGATATGCAATCCATTTTGCTCTATGCCATCATCTGCAACTGCGGAAAGTGTTTCCTGGACTTTTTCTTTCAATTTCAGTTTCAATGCTGACAGATCTTTGCCTTCCGCTAACGATTTATTTTTTTCACCCGTTTTCTTCTCTCCAATAATGCGGAATGTGATCTTTAAATGATCAGGCACTTGTTCTAACTGCCAGTCATCGCGTGACACTGTCACTCCTGTCATGCGGCGCAACTCTTTCTCAAGGCTATCCAGTAAAGGGACCTGAGGTTGTGTCACACGCTCCAGAAATGCCTGTGCATAGTTAGGTGCCGGAACAAAATTACGACGTATTGGTTTTGGCAATGATTTAATCAATGCAACAACCAATTCATGGCGAATGCCCGGAATTTGCCAATCAAATCCTTCATCTTTGACCTGGTTCAATACCGGTAAAGGAATATGCACTGTTACGCCATCAGCATCGGTTCCCGGTTCAAATTGATAACTCAAACGGAATTTCAAGTTATCTTGATGCCAGTAATTTGGATAATCCAACGCACTGACTTTGTTTGCATCTCCCTTGATTAACATGCTCTTTTCAAAATTGAGCAATTCAGGCTGATCCTGGCTGGCAACTTTCCACCAGCGATCAAAATGGCGCGATGAAACAACGTCTTTGCCAATGCGCTGATCATAGAAACTGAACAAGGTTTCATCATCCACCAAAATATCTCGTCGGCGAGATTTATGTTCCAGTTCTTCTACTTCTTCACGCAATTTCAAATTAGCGCGGAAAAATGAATGACGAGTTTGCCAATCGCCTTCTACCAGTGCATGGCGGATAAATAATTCGCGGCATAACATGGGATCGATTCGGCTGTAATTGACCAGACGCCCCGTCACAATTGGCAAACCATATAAGGTAACTTTTTCCATTGCCATTACCGCCCCCTGGGATTTCTGCCAGTGCGGTTCACTATAGTGTTTTTTGATTAAATGAGCCGCCAATGGCTCTACCCATTCAGGCTCGGTGCGCGCGGCAATACGTCCCCATAAGCGGCTGGTTTCCACCAATTCAGCCACCATCACCCATTTTGGTGGTTTTTTAAATAACCCAGAGCCAGGAAAAACGGAAAAACGGGCATTGCGTGCACCGGTATATTCCTGTTTATCCGTATCTTTCTGCCCAATATGGGATAACAACCCTGTCAGCAAGGCAACATGGATACTGCGATAATCAGCTTCTTGGCTATTAATCGGCAACCCGATTTCTTTCACAACCTGCCGTAGCTGAGTATAAATATCCTGCCATTCCCTCACACGAAGATAATTCAGATAATCCTGCCGACAAAGTTTGCGGAATTGGGAACTGGAAAGTGCGTTCTGCTGTTCCACCAGAAAATCCCATAGCTTCAGAAAGGCGATGAAATCTGAATCCTTATCCGCAAAACGTCGGTGTTTTTCATCAGAAGCCTGCTGTTTTTCCAACGGTCGTTCCCGTGGATCTTGAATTGACAATGCAGAAGCAATCACCATCACCTCGCGAACGCAACCATATACCTTCGCTTCCAGTACCATCCGTGCCAAGCGGGGATCGATAGGCAACTGAGCCAATTGTCGCCCCATTGAAGTCAGTCGATAACTCCCTTCTGACAATGACTCCGGATCAATAGCCCCCAACTCCTCCAGCAGACGAACACCATCCTGGATATTGCGTTTATCCGGTGCTTCAACAAATGGGAAGGCGCTGACATCCCCCAACCCAATGGAAGTCATTTGCAAAATAACGGAGGCCAGATTAGTGCGCAAGATTTCCGGATCGGTGAATTCTGGACGTGATAAAAAATCTGCCTCCGAATAAAGGCGAATACAAACCCCGTCCGAAACACGGCCACAACGCCCTTTCCGCTGATTGGCAGAAGCCTGCGATATCGGTTCTATCGGCAAGCGCTGCACTTTGGTGCGATAACTGTATCGGCTAATACGTGCAAAACCGGTATCAATCACGTACTTGATGCCAGGTACAGTCAAGGATGTTTCCGCCACGTTGGTGGCCAAAATAATACGGCGACCAACATGGGGTTGAAAGATTCTGTTCTGCTCGCTGTTAGATAACCGTGCAAAAAGTGGCAAGATTTCGGTATGTGGGAAATTTTGCTTATTGAGAGCATCCGCCGTATCACGAATTTCTCGCTCACCGCTCATAAATACCAGTATGTCACCTGAGCTTTCACGCCCTAATTCATCCACTGCATCAATAATAGCTTCAAGCTGGTCGCGATCACTGTCATGCTCATCACCCGCTACGGGGCGATAAAGCACTTCTACCGGATAAGTACGCCCAGATACCTCAATAATCGGGGCATTATTAAAGTGACGGGAAAAGCGTTCAGGATCGATAGTTGCAGAAGTAATGATGACTTTTAGATCTGGGCGTTTTGGCAGTAATTGGCGCAGATAACCGAGGATAAAATCGATATTTAAGCTGCGTTCATGGGCTTCATCGATAATTAACGTATCATATTGCAATAACAAGCGATCTTGCTGTAATTCTGCCAGTAAAATACCGTCAGTCATCAATTTGACCAGCGTATTTTCACTGACCTGATCGTTAAAACGAACTTTATAACCAACCGTCGAGCCAAGCGGTGTTTCCAGTTCATCCGCAATACGATTAGCAACCGAACGTGCTGCCAAACGACGGGGTTGGGTATGGCCGATCAACCCCTTAACTCCCCTTCCCAATTCAAGGCAGATTTTGGGGATCTGAGTTGTTTTACCTGAACCGGTTTCTCCGGCAATGATAACAACCTGATTATCCCGAATAGCCTTATAGATATCGTCTTTCTTCTGGCTAACCGGCAGGTTTTCAGGATATTGAATCGAAGGACACGCAGCCTGGCGATTCATAATTTTCTGTTTTGCCGTCGCTATATCCGCGGCGATGGATTGTGCTACAGCCTGCAAGGAGACTTGATTCTTAATTTTTGCTGCTCCATGCAGACGTTTTTTTAAACGGAACTGATCGCGCAACGGTGTGTGATCAAGTTCAGCGAATAATTCAGCAAATGGTGCTGTCAAAGGTGATTTCACGTGATAAATCCTTGTGACGTTTTTTAACTGAGTAGCGCTGTCTTTGCAGGCTCAGAGGATTGTTTTCTTATGGCATAACGATATTAGAAGTGTAACATATCTTGAGTGATCACGTACTCTCCTCACTAATTCATCGCTTGATTCAATAGATTTGAATGAATATCTCAAAATATTAAGCTATTGACTGAACAATTCTCTATATAAAATATGATTCACAAGCAATATTATAAATGAAGTTATTAGTATCTTAGGTAACTTGGGTTGTAGATAACTGAGGAAGTAGAGAATGAGTAACGTACTGGTTCTGAAATCCAGCATCCTGGCGCAATATTCCCAAAGCAATAAACTGGCTAACTACTTTGTTGAAAAATGGTTAGCTGATCATTCAGAGAGCAACATTACCACACGTGATCTGGCTGAAAACCCAGTTCCAGTACTAGACGGAGAGTTAGTCAGTGCCTTGCGTCCAAGCGATACAGAATTAACAGAACGCCAAAAAACAGTATTGACCCTGTCAGATCAGTTAATTGCAGAGTTAAAAGAACATGATGTTATTGTCATCACCGCACCAATGTATAACTTCACAATCCCTATTCAACTAAAAGCCTATTTTGATCTGATTGCCCGTGCTGGTGTGACTTTCCAGTACACCGAAAAAGGCCCGCAAGGGTTACTACAAGGCAAGCGTGCTGTTATTTTGACTAGTCGTGGCGGCATTCACAAAAACAGCCCAGCAGATTTAGTCACACCGTATTTACGTACTTTCCTCGGATTTATCGGTATTACCGATGTAGAATTTATATTTGCTGAAGGCTTAGCAATGGGTGCAGAATCCGCTAACCAGACACATCAAGATGCCCGTGACGCAATAGATGATATCATAGCGAAAATGGGACAGAAGCAATCTGAAAAAATCGTTGCTTAACATTGTTCGATAAAATATACGAAATTAAGATCAGTTGGCGCGCCCAATGGCGCGCTCAAATCTATGGTCATCCCCAGAAATAATAAAAACTTATCCATATCTTCAATGATTGACAATGGTAGCAACCATGTTATAGGTATGTCGCTTTGCTTAAACCCCATTCGAAAAAGTCAAGTACTACATTTTACTGCTTTATTTTCACAGTACCAGCAATATGCGCTCCTATCAGACAGACATAAAGGTTACAATATTCGAGTCTGAAAAAAATACGAAACATACCAACCATTTTTTATATCTGGAAAATAGAGTGAATAGTGGCCATTTTATCGACCACTACTCCCCTAAGAACCGTGTATACAAATTTCCCTGGGCAGCTCAAACCTTTCTAGGAGTATTAATGGACGTTTATCCGACGTGGTAAAGAGACCAACCGACCAGACAGATAAATAAGTTATTGTATTCGATTGGATAGTTTGTACCATCTGACACGGTGCCATTATCCTCAAAGGCGGCACAATAGGTTCTTCCCAGAGTTGGGTTCCCTGAGCTTGGTGTTATAATACTTTCAGCCCAGGTATTATCAAGACGAATACTTTCAGGGCAATCAACATTGCATATAAGCTTTCCATCTGGTCCTGTGTACCAAAATGAATGGGTATTACTATAGGGAGAATCATCTCCATTGTTCGGTTTTTCCCAAGTAGCATAAGTACTCCCAGTGACACTATCTTGTATTGTCACTGTATAGCCATATCCAGCTAACACTTGAAAAAAATACGAAACATACCAACCCTTTTTTATATCCGGAAAAGAAAGTGTTTTCGTTGCCATTGCTAATATCTCCTTAATATTGTCCCATAGTATGTTTTATGCTGCCAACAAGATTATTGGCTGTAACCGTTATAGTGCCATATCCTCCCTTTTGCCCTTGAAGATTTATTTTAAATTGCCCATATTCATTTGTAGTCATTGATTGTATCGTATCAGGATTTGAAGCAATTTCAGACACATTACTCATATTTACGGCTGAATCTATTTTATAAGATATGGGCGTATTTTTAATTTGTTCAGATGTCTGTTTATCATTAATTTGAATTGTAAGTATTTCATATTCGTCACCGATTGGCTGATATCCAGTTACTATTGGAATTATTTCATCAGGAGGAGCGATATTGATTTGCCCTTTCCATATCTGACTAATAACTTTCGTATTATCTATATTCACAGTATAAGAGAAATAAATTTTTCCTTGATTATAAATATCAAATTCATCATTTCCTTCAAGATAGATTTGAGGTATACCAAAGATGACATAATTAGTGACACCATCATCACCAGCTGTCGTTGGCATCCTCTTTTGCCCGAAAGATTTATCTACTTTTTTGAGCTTTGAATGAATATGTAAATTCAAAGTCACTTCGCTACCTAAAGGTATTTTAGTCTTATCATTTAGATCATTTGTTCCTATAACCTTAACAAATAAAGCCTCATGATTGGCATTATCTTTATAATGAGAGATAGTCTTGTAATTTATAATATCACTTTCCGTAATTAAATTATCCTTCCCTACTCCTAAACTCGAATAAACCAAACATTTTTCATAAACATTATCTGCTGGAGGAATATATTTTGTGTATGTAAACTCTAGAGAATCCGAAACTAATCTATCCGCACTTTCCTTAATAACACTATAGTAAAAATTAACCTTTTCTTTATTTTCATTGAAAACACTATAAGGTAACCTTATAAAAGGTGTTCCAAGATAGTCTGGATCTAACAAACGGTGAGGATTATCAATCATTTTTCCATTAATAAAGAAAAATATCGTATCTCCCCCCGACGCATTATCATATGGTGGTATGTTAACAGAGAAGTCCAAAGAGCTACCATCATTGTGTAAAACTCCATTATTAACTTTGGCAATAACTGGAGCCGATAATGAATCCATTGAATTGACATCCGTTTGATCACTATCCAAAATGTATAGCGTCTTATCAGCTGAAATTTCTCCTGTTGCACCAAATATTTGTGAATAAAGATTCAGAACAACAGAACTTTCCTGTTTGGCATAAATATAAAAATTTAATTTACCATGAGGATCTGTGTTAATGATGAAACCTCTTTTACTACCAATCTTCCTGATAGGGATTTTCGTTTTTTTATCATCCTGATAAAAATCCACTTTATCAAAATTCCTGTCAGGCGTATCAAGTATATTCACAGGTGTACCAGATAATTTGACTGTATTATCCTTATTTGTTATTGCGGTTTTTACTGTTCCCACCTTCACAAAATATCGTCCACCAGGTGGGTCATTAACTTCTGTCGGCATATCTAAATAATCAGCACCGATAGCTAGTTGAACTGATGAAAAATCAAGAGTTTTGGCATAATAGAATACACTGATTTTTTCAAACCCTATTGCTGCTGAATTTGGCTGAATATCTAATGTAATTTCATTGTTTTCAACAATATTATTATCAACACGTAATTCAACAGAAATCGTTCCCTTTCTATTATTATCAGATAATACGATTGGAGGTACATGTCTACGTAACCCTATACCACCATAAGGTGTCAATTCGACACTTGCATCACTAGAAATAGGTGTATCAGATGTTAAAAAGATGTCGAGAATAAATTCTTCCCCTATGACTAAATCTGAACCTGGTTTTATAGAAGTCGTAATTTTCTTAGATGACATTATTATTCGCCCCATAAACTTTCATAATTATAAATATATAAAAGATGAACTAAGTTCACTTCTGCCACTCTTATTATTCGCCGACAGTTTCTATTTTGCTATAATAATAATGACTGTATTGCCTCACACCTTCATTATCAATGTAATATTCAAAATAAATCATTGGCATTCCATAAGTTGAACTGCTTGCAAAGTTAACCAACAAATCGCATTTAATTTTAATAACCGTGGTGGATGTTTTACTACCATCATGGTCAGGAACATGGTTAATAACCGTGGTGAAGGATTCATTGATCTGTTTATATTGGTCATCATTACTCAAATCATCACTTGAATCACCATTAAGGTACATTGTGAAATGAATGGTATCGCCAAATTTTGGTTTGCTTGTATCCGTAAAATCATTTGTTCCTATTATTTTTACAAATAGTCCATAACCTTCATTCCCTTCTTCCTGATAGCCAGCGATTGAAGAACTATTAATAGTTGAGCCATATTCCAGTATAAAATTGTCATCATCCTGATTTAACGGTGGTTGACTATTAGGATCTGCCCAACTAGCATAGACAACAGGCATGTCAAAAACACGTTCAATGTTATTTGACGGTTTATTTTCACCACCACCTATGTAGGTGATCGGTAATTTTTTTGAATATCGATTATTCCCGCTTACAGGGGCGATTACGTAATTAAGATGTACTATATTATTTTTTGGAAACAGATCATAATACAGTTTAAAACTGTGATCAGGGATATCTGAGTGCGCTATCATCTTAATGGGTAAAACAGGTTTGTCATCAATAAAAAATATAATACTATCATCACCATGAAAATTAGTATAAGGCTCAACGGTTACATCAAATGTATAATCTGAGCCAAATGCTTGCAATTGACCATGACTCAAGTTATTTATTATCGGGACGGGAAGCAATTCACGCGGATCAGCAGGCTTAGGGTTCAGCATATAGACAGAAGGTGCTGCATAATAGACTTCAAGCCCAGGCAATTCGCTTTCTAACCGCAGTGTAATGGGTTGATTCTTTTTTGGATAAACGCGAAAACTGATTTTACCGTGGTGATTACTATTGATAGGAATAACAACCTGTTCATATTCCTCAATGGGATAAAGAGTCACAGGAGTGGATTGCCCATCATCCGGATCAGTAGTAATAATCACCTTATTATTTAGGCTATCTTTAATAACTGAGAAAATCTGGATCGGTGTATTTATCATCTCCTTACCACTATTATTTTTCAATTTCGCAGTATAAAGAATAAAATTCTTATTTTGATTATCAATATGAGTCTCTGTGTGTGGTACTTCACAAATATATTTATCGACTGACAGCCTAAGAGAATCTGCATCAATCAAATTAGCAGTATAATGTATTTCTTGCGTATGCAAATTAGGTATCTCTAATTTATACGCAATGGTGTCTCCGGACTTTAAAGTACTGTCATCATCAATAGTTAAATAAGCAATTGAGCGTAGAGCATTTTCTATACCAGTAATAGGAGTGGCTTTAGTCAAACTGTCTACAGTTATTCCGTTAATCGCTGTTAAATTAACATTTAATTCCGAAGGTAATTTCCCATTGAACATCATAGTAATATAAAGATAAAAACTTTGCCCAATAACCACATCTGAACGATGAGGCACGGACAGAACGACTGACGATGGGACAGCATTTTGTAATATATTTTCTTTATCAATCATAATCAGTACCTTTTTAATTTTTCAACCAATATCTCGACGAAATATTTCTATTCTCACTGCCTTCCAAACTTCAATTATTCCGGTTATGCGCTGTGGAATTCACTCTCTTTCCGGCGCACTATTTTTTGAAATCCGCTAAATATAAAATAACAGACTTTATATTAGTTTAACCACAAGAACCATTACTCTATTATAGAAAATACATTAAATCTAATATCATTAAAAATGCATATAATCATTCATCGTCATCATCCAGACCAGGTAGTGAGGTGTCCGTCATTCCGCGCCAATAATGACTGAATGTTGCCTTATTATTTTTATCCATCGTATAATACTCAAAATAAACGAATGCGGGTGAACCGTCACTATAAGAGCTTATTCCATAATATAATGGATGTTTAACTGGGATCACTGTAGAACATAAGGTTGTATTACCTGCCGGAATAGTATCTGGAGTCGCTGAAAGTTTTGTATCAGGTAACTTATGAAAAAAATTCTTATTACCCGACTTGACGTACATATTTACATATACATTATCTCCCACTTTTGGCCGTTTATCATCTGTTGGATCATTAGTTGCTGTTATTTTTACATAAGCATCATGACCGCCATTGTTAATATAATTTGACAACTCCACTCTAGTGGTATAACTATTCTCCCAGAATAATGTGTTCTCTTCCCCTGCCTGCTCTAACTGTGGGTCATTTTTATAATCAGCCAAACTGGAATAAACCTGAACTTTATTATAGGTTCTTTTTACTCCATCAGATGGCACAAAGTCTGCATCTTCACCTGAGTATTTAATCTGCTGTCCACCTGAATAACGCGTATTTCCTGTGTTAGTAATCACATAAAAAATCTCCGTCCATTCATCAGGTTTAAAGTTGGCAAAAGGAATAGAAAAAGAATAATTAGCTTTTTCTCCTGTCTGCATACTGTAAATGGGTAATATTAAGCTATTAATATCAGGAATATGGTCTTTTTCTTTGGTGAAAAATAAAATTTTATCATCTGAGCTAGGGTTATCATAAGGTTGGATCATAACTTCAAAAGTAATCTCATCTGATGACCTACGATTTATTACACCACCATTGGCGCTAGGGATCAATAATAGATCTAAATCATCGAAGTTAAAAATCGGTCTGGGAGTAATAAAACATACACTTTCAGCTATGTGCATAGGCGCTTCCAAACCAAAAATCACACATGCCAAAGAAAGCAAGGTCGGCTTATAGTTAGTTTCACTACCACTATTATTTGGTTGATTATTTGGATAGACACGAAACCTGATTTTTCCATTATTATCGCTACTTGTAAGACTAATAAAAGTTCGACCATCAACGTTTGTTGGTGTATAAATTTTTAGCGGTGTACCTAGTTTTTCTGAATCAGACGTAATAATAACATTATTACTTATATCCTCTTCAGGTGTAGAAATAAGATAAACCAGCGCATTTTTTACTGGTATTTTTGAATCAGGGTGTCCTGTATTCTCTAATAATTGCGTCTCGTAACGGATATACTTATCTTCAGAATCATTCTGTGCAGGAGCAGCATATTGTTTAGGAATAACGCAGATTAATTTTTCAGGCAGAAGCTGCAAAGTATAAGGAAATATTTTTTTTACGTTGTAGCTAAATGGTGTATTATAAATATAATTACCATAAGCACCTAGAGTTACAGTAAAAGATACTTTGCCGTTTGTTATGAGATCAGGATCATTGTCAATTATGACGAGATAATGCCCAGAAATACTGTTGTTCTGACCAGATGTTGTAACATTATCTCCTTGTGAAATTATGGTTATACCAGTGCCTTTTTTTGCAGTTACATTAATGCTGTTCCCTTGCGGTAAATTACCAATACTGTCTGTTAATGTCACGTCAAGGTAAAATTGCTGACCATAAATTAAAGTAATATCAGGTGGTACTGATAGCTCCGCGTCTATTGAGGAAGTACCACTGCCCTGTAAATGACTTTTTTTTGTTTCTGACATAGTTCACCTCACAGTATTAATATATAAATGTCATCTATGAACGCTATATATTAGTAAAAATCCGCCTTCATAGAAGGCGGCATTGATTTCACCTCAGAGGGGCGTACTAAAATCCCTAAAAATAAACCCCTACCACTTAAAATCTAAAAGCCAATAAGGCAGAGCTAAAACCTGTTGCTGACTACCTCCACAGAAAATGGTTTTCAGTTAAGAATAAAAATATATTATGGGTTAAATATGGATCGTTGATTTTAATATTATAAAAAATATGAAGTTATTTACTATGAAAATATAAAATCAATCATCGTCATCATCCAGGCCGGGCAATGAGGTGTCCGTCATTCCGCGCCAATAATGACTAAATGTTGCCTTGTTGTTTTTATCCATCGTATAATACTCAAAATAAACAAATGCGGGTGAACCGTCACTATAAGAACGTATTCCATAATATAATGGGTGTTTAACTGGGATCACTGTAGAACATAAAGTTGTATTACTTGCCGGAATAGTATCTAGAGTCGCTGAAAGTTTTGTGTCAGGTAACTTGTGGAAAAAATTCTTATTACCCGACTTGACGTACATATTTACATATACAGTATCTCCCACTTTTGGCCGTTTATCATCTGTTGGATCGTTAGTTGCTGTTATTTTTACATAGGCATCATGCTTGCCATTTTTTATATAATTTGACAATTCCGTTCTGGTGGTATAGCTTCTCTCCCAAAACAACGCATTTTCCTCTCCTGGTTGTACCAACTGTGGGTCACCTGCATAATCAGCAAAACTGGAGTAAACCTGAACTTTATTATAGGTTCTTTCTATTCCATCTGACGGTACAAGGTCTGCTCTACCACCTGAAATTTTAATCATTTCTCCCATTGAATAACGAGTATTTCCTTTCCTCGCAATAACATAAAAAATCCCCTCCCATTCATCAGGTTTAAAGCTGGCAAAAGGAATAGGAAAAGAATATTTAGCTTCGTTAGCATCCTGCATATTATAAATGGGTAATATTAAACTATTAATATCAGGAATCCCATGTTTTTCTTTTGTGAAAAATAAAATATGATCATCTTGGGTAGGATTATCATAAGGTTGAATAGTAACTTCAAAAGTAGGATCGTCTGGCCCACCGTATATTACACCGCCGTCAGCGGCAGGTATCAGTAATAGTTCTAGATCATCGAAAGCAAGAAATGGTCTGGGAGAAATAATACACACTTTTTCTGACATATGTGGATATTCTTCTTGCCCTAAAATCACACATCCTAAGGAAAGTAAGGTCGGTTTATAATTAGTATCACTACTACCAACAGTTGATTTATTATTTGAATAAACACGAAACCTGATTTTTCCATTATTATCATCACTTGTAAGACTAATAAATATTTTACCATCAATGCTTGTAGGTGTGTAAATTATCAGTGGCGTATTTTTCTGATCTGGATCAGATGTAATAATAACATTTTTACTGATATCTTCGTCAAGTGAAGCAATAAGATAAACCAGCGCTTTTTTTAGTGGAGTATTTTGTGTATGATCACCTGTATCTTCTAGCAATTGAGTTTCGTAAAGAATATACGTATCTTTGGGATCATTGAATTTTGGATCAGAATATTTTTTAGGAATAACGCAGACTGGTTTGTCAGGAAGTAACTCCAAAGTATAAGGAAGTATTTTTTTTACATTGTAGCTAAAATCCTTATTATAAGCATTATTATTGCCATTATTTAAAGATACAGTAAAAGATACTTTACCATTTCTTATGGTGTTGGCATCATAATCGTCGATTACTATAGTATATAGTCCAGAATATATACTATTTTCATGGCCAGATGTTACAGGAGCATCTTTCGGTGGAACTATTGTTATACCACTATCAGCTTTTGCAGTGATACTAATAGAATACCCTGCTTGCAAATTACCAGTATTAACCGTTAATATCACGTTAAAGTAAAATTGCTGACCATAGATTAAAGTAGTATCAGGTGTTACTGATAACTTTGCGTCTATTTTTATTGAGGGAATACCACCACTCTGTAAATTACTTTTTTTTGTTTCTGACATAGTACACCTCACTGTGTGAATATATAAATATTATCTATGAACCCCACTATATTAAGCTAAATTCAAAATTAAATGTATAATGAAAAATGGTTATCAGGTGATAATAAAAAATTATCACCTGACTTAATTTTCACCATATGGTATTTTAGAGGATAGTTTATGATCTGATTTATTTAATAATACTTGGATTAAACTAATAAGTACAGCATGGATAAATCCACACGGCTTGCTATGAAATATTGCTCTTTGTTACATTATATTTCTGCTTAATAATACAGTGCACATAAAACATATGCATATATTGATTGACTCGTATCATCATTCGGTACTTCCTTACCAGTAGCTGTGTCATATGCCAAATAACTCCCGCTACCTTGGCGAGATTTTAGCATTTTAATATAAGTCGTATCTATATGATTAAAATCATCTAAAATACCAAATTTATAGGCGTCCGGAAATTCATCAGATAATGCTGTTCCTGCTCCTGTTGAAATCAAGTCTGAATAAAGAGGTGATATGTTATGTTGAACACTTGTTCGATATTCACACTTATTATTGTCATTCAATGGGTAAGAGATATCGTAACCCTGTACAGATATAAGAAGCATTTTTGGAAAAAATGTATAAGTGTATTTACGCTTTGTTCCATTTTTTTTCGTAATATCAAGGATAATTTCTTGTTGCCCTAAGGTGTTAAATGTAATCCATCCAGTATTATTGTCTACATTTATTATAGGCCACCCTCCATTCGGCTGTGGGCTATAGTCGGCAGTATCCCCAGGTTCAACGAGTTCCTCACCTTTGACGGATTTCAATTTAGCTGCCAATTGCCTAAAGATATTGTATGGCCTTTCTTGCTCAGTAAAAAGTTTGCTAACAGATTTATCTACGGTCTTTGTTTTAGGATCATACTTATAGACCATTGCCGCTGCTAGCACTGGCACAACATCAAAACTGACTTTGTCATGGGCAGACTGAGATAACGTATTTCCATCTGACCCAGCCATACTTAATGTTACTGCAACATCATCAATCCCCACTCCCACTACTCTACTCTTCAATGTTGCATATAAATACCCGTCTCCATCCGTCTTACCTGCCTTATCCCATTCAGGCTGAGGTAATTCTAGATCCGTAACTTCTGAATGATCCCTAACCCACCTAACATCACTGAATGAATAATTAGAAATTGGCTTTTTATTACCTTTTTTCTCAACGATCAGCGCCCTGTATTGATATTCTGACTTTCCATCACCAAGTAATGGTTTATTGGGATCAAATCCTTCTTTTTTCCCTGCCCGATTAACACGCCAGACTTCAACATGGCTAATTTCAAATTCTATTTTAAAATCGACAGGATCGGCACATTTCGGAAGTTCAGAGGCAGGTGCGCCAACAATTGTCAAACAGATAACAGCACCTTTAACAGCGGGCTGATTCTTCTGGCTTATTAATTTCGCCGTTAATGTCCCGCTATTTGGTGAAATACTGATTTCTCCCTGAGGTGAAAGAGAGAGACCTTTATCTGTTGGAGTCTTGAGTATCCATTCAAATTTACCCTTATATTTGTCAATATCATCAGCCTCAGTACCTGATATTGTTGCTGTGAAATCATATTCCCCACCTGGAAGAATGCTCCCACTCTTTTGTTTTAACGCTATTTTCTGAATTGTTGGCCATTTGAACGCCAAATCCACAGACTTCTTGATTTCAGAACCTTCTACAGAAGCCTCTACCGTCACTGTTTGAGCCTGCGTACTGGTCAATGTTGTGCTGGCATTACCACTACCATCAGTTGTACTGGTTGTTGAGGTAAGCGTGACCGCTGTCTGGTCAGGCGCCTTTATAGTCCAATTAACTTTCTTACCAGCCTCTGAATTTTTACCTATAGTATCCTTAACACTCACTGTCAGAGTATAACTATTACCTACTAATCTTGGGCTTGATGGTGTCACTGTTATTGACATTTGTTCCGGTTTAAAATCTACCGCCCGTTTTGCCTGTACCGGATTGTGGTTTCCAACCGTGAGTGAAACAACAACCCCCTGGACTGCCTTAGTGCTGGTTAAGCGTGCCGTTAATTGTCCTTGATCATCGGTTGTCTTATCTGATTGATCTAGCGTGAGTTCAGGCATGTTAGCGGGATGCTCTATCTTCCATGTCGCATTCGAAATGTTTTTCTTGAAAATGGGATTTTTATCAATACCTATGATTGTCGCCATATAGGTATATTTCTGGACACCGTCTGCCGTTAACGTCCCTGACGGGCTGACCTGTATATCTCCTCTAACCTGATAATCTTGGGTATCTTCAGTAAAGGTCACCGGAAATTGTGCAGAAACAGGCTGTTGGCCTTCAATGGAAAGTAAAACCGTGACATCTTTTATTGCCTCTGTGCTGGCCAGGGTTGCCGTTAATCTCCCGTTTTCATCCGTTGTGACATCACCATTTTGTGGGTTCCAAATAAGCCCATCGTGGTTCTTATCTTTACTCCAATTCACATTAGCGATTTTCTGATTTTTCGCCGGATTGTTATCACTATCTAATACCACAGCATTGTAAGTGTAAGTCTGGGAACCATTGGCTATCTGCGACGGTATAGGTGGTGAAACCTCAACTTTATCAATGTGGAAGTTGGTTGATTTTTTATCAAAGCTGACCTCCCCCACGGATTGTGGCGGCTGGTTATTCAGTTGCAGGTACACTTTGACATCTTTATGTGGTCGGGTACTTACTAATATCGGTTTTCGTTTGAAATGCCCATACTCATCAAGTGTAATAGAGTCTGATGTTTCCCAATCAATCCATTTCAATCCAGAATCCGGTCCGATTTTAGGATCGGTTATCCACTGAACATGGTTAATGGTAGCATTTTTTATTGGGGCACCATTGACCGTATCAAAGGTAATCACGGGGTTAAACGTATAGCCATCCTTTTTATCCCCCGTTGCCGGCAGTGGCCCCGCAGGGGTAAAGTAAGTCCCTTCCTGTTTTTTCAGTATAAATGGCCTGACAATTACACGCATTTCGACAGGTGCTGATTTTTGGTTATCTTCTAATTCAGCGAGAGCATAGATGGGGTAATTGTTATTTTGGTTATCACCGGATAAATAGGTTGGCAGAGTGATTTTTATGGTGTGTCCGACGCGGGAAGAAAGTTTTCCACCACGCAACTCAAAATCTTTATTGGTTGTCCAATGAATCTGCTTAACAAAAGCATTAGATGATAATTTGACGGTAATTTCGTGCTGTTCCTGGCTGTATCCAACGATAGTTTCCGGTAACGACAATTGCGCAATCGGTTTTTTCTGGTGCTCAAGTACAATATGATTATTCCTTTCTACAAGGTCATAACGGCTACCCGCTAATGTCCTTGCCGCTGCCACATTTTCTGGTGATAACTGCCCGCTCAGGGAAACACCTAGTTTATAGTTGAAATTCGCCAAAAACTGCGTTTCACTGTGCCCGCTTTCTCCCTGTTTATAATCCACGCCCAGAGTAAGTAGCGGAACTGGCGTGTAAGTCAGCCCCAATTTAGCCAAGTTAGGATTTTTCTGTTTCGTGTCACGATTGAATAAAGTCACATTATCGCCAAAATACTGCTCATAGGTCAGTTTGGCGCCCAGATGAGGATAAACGGGTAAGAAAAACTCCCCATTAATATCATAACCGGTGGCAGGGCGTTCATAATAACCGACAAAATCCCGTGAGTCTTTCCAGTTACTTAATCGATAATAGGTATTAGCAGAAAGTTTAATGTAATTTCCCCAAATTTCTCCACCCAACCCAAGGCGCTGATTCTTGCCCGTTAGATCGTAGTCATAAAAGGTATTCAGGCCATACATCCAGTTCTGATAAAAATAGCGCCCACCTAAACCGACGTTAATGGTATTACGACTATCTTTATTACGATAACCTAATTGTGAGAAAAATAACCTATCTGTTTTATTATCATAAAGTGGTAGTAATAGGTCGAGTGAATTATTCTCTAATCTTCCTTTTTTATCTAATCCAAAGTTGATTCTGACAGTCCCAAACTGGGATAGCCATTTTTGAGATTCTGAAGATACGGTACTGTTAAATTTACCCAAAGCATAGGTTTTTACTTTTTCCGCTAATTCTGAAGGTGAAGATGATAGAATGTTCCCTGCAATTTGGATATTTTGGTTAATAGAGTTTAGATCCTTATTTATTGAAGCATCATTATTTTCATTTGAATTGCTTTCTTTCTTATTTTTTGAATTCGCTAAGTTTCTACTTGATTTTTCAATTTTAAAATCCATGTTATTTTTCTGTTCTGTGCTTTGTAAGTATTTTTCTTCCATTTTCATATTATAAACAGAGCCAGAACTCATCAAAGATGATGGCAGTAATAAAAAACACAGAAAAACAAAGAAACGAATAATGTTGACTATATGCTGTAACATATGCTGTTCCTAAGATATTATTCTCTTTCATTTGAAAAGCACAATAAAATGTCAACTAATTATATAGCACATAAATTGAAGATTTTAACAGGAAATTGATAAAAATTTTTAATGCTATAGCCAAACCAAGTCGAATCATTCCCCCTATTTCTGCACCCAATTACCATTAATACCAAGGACATATTCGCCTGAAGCGGCGCGGTTTACCAGCTTCTCTCCTGCCATCCTGGCAACTTGCTCTGTCGTCATGTTGTTTTGGGCCGCGATCTCCGCATACTTCTTTTGCCGCTCATTGTTAATTTTTTTCACTACTGATTGAGCTTCTTGGCCATTTTTTACTGGTGCAAGATAGCCACTGAATGTCTCTCCCACCAGCCCTTGTTGTTTTGCTTCATTTAACGTCATGCCCTTGGCAAAAGGGCTGAATAACAGGCTTAACAGAAATATCATTCCTACTTTTTTCATGTGTTAGCCCTTAGAATAAGTTAGAGTTATTTTTAAGCATATCTTCAATTTGCCTGTCAACTTTAATATGAATTTCATGCTCAATTTTCACGTTCATATTGATGTTGATAGGCTTATCCGGTGTCGCCACTTCCAGCCTGAGACAGCCCATCAATGCCATACTGAATAAAGCTACGCTGATCCACATTACACTCATTCTTGCTGTTGGCAACTTGAATCCAATATTTGTTATCATTTATCACTCCCACCTATCACAGATATATTTTTCTGCAACCATTCTTCCAGATTGCTGCCAAAACGCAGACTACGCCATAATTGAAAAATATTCTCCTCATGATGATAGTTAAGCCTGACTTCACGTTTTCTATCCACCACGGGATTTACCCCACTAATCTCTGAATGCAATGTTAAGATCCCCAAGTTATCGAGCGTAACGTAAGCTTTTGACCGATCGATTTCTAAATAACGCAGCCAATCCATTGCCATACCTGCCGATAAGTCATTTTTTCCTATAGAATCAACTGTATCCTTGTCCAACCTTAATGTCAGATAATCCTCATTGGATACCCATCCTCGTTGAATAATCCAATGTTTATCGTTTAATAATATGGGTAATTCACCATGAATTTTTCCTGACATCGCTATTTGTTTGACTTTCAATACGCCAACTAATTTGCTCAAATTCAGTTTGTTAAACCGCAATACCGCAGCTTCTTTTTGTGGGATCTGTAATTGCTCCATCGCCAATTTTCCATCCAGCATATCCACATTCACATTGGTCAACGTCAATGGCTGTTTGTCTGTTGCGGGATAGTATCCTAGCAGATCGGCTGTTACATTTTGCATATCAAACAGACCTTTAATTGCCTTGATCCGCAACTGGACGGGCGATCCCAGCCCTAATTGCCACGTGTCCTCTTGTAAACGCCACGGTAAAACAAAATCCAGGTCATTAACTTCCCCATTTTTCAGCCACATACCCGCATTTTTGACCACCCAATGACCACCAGCCAGCAATCCTTGCCCCTTTGCTGCGGAAAAAGCAGCCTGAGCATAGAGAGTTCCACCAAGCACGGTAATCCCCAAATCTGGCGGAATTAAAGATTGAAAGGCTAATAAAGATTGCCTCGGCCAGCGGGCTTCTCCCCTTAATCGCTTTCCATCCCAACGACTATAAAAGGGAATGGGACCAATACCGTTAGAATATAGCTTACCATTCAACATAAAGTTCTCAGGAGATTCTCCTGCAAGCGTGGCTTTAAAATCAAAAGCAGGCAAAAAACCACCAGAACGAAATTCTGTTTTCTGAGCAGATAATTGTAAATCTCCCGTTAAATTGGGACGATCTGCTGTCCGCTCCCAAATTAACGCGTTTGTCAGTTTTAAGCGCGGTGCTTGCATCTTCACAAGACCATATTGGATAAGATCAAAACCGGTATTTAATGTATCTACTGTTATCTTTGATTGATTCCAACTTCCCCTGCCCGCGATATCCCATTTGGCTTGTAACGGTGGTAAATGCCCATTTCCCCAATAACGCCAATTCCAATTTCCCTGATCGGGTATAAAATCCTTTGCAGAACCATCCAGATGTAGCTTAAATCTCCCCCAATAGCTGTCTTGTGCCGTCACAATAGCTTGAAGACGGCCGGTAAAGCCATCACGAGTCAAATAAATGCCTGCTAAAGGTAATCTGGCTTCCTTGACAGTCAATGTTTCACTGACTTTCCCCCATGCCCGAAACAGAGCACCTGGACGAAAAGTAATTTTAGGATCAACCAATGGCCCTGTTATAACGGCAGGCAATGACATCGTCATAACCATCCTGCCGCTATTCATTTGCCCGGTAACCTGAAACGGAATATGAGCATTGGTTATATTGACTGGGGTAGGTTTCACGGAAAGAACAACATTGCCTTTACCCTGCTTATTTTGAGTAACCAGACTTATCCGCCCACTGGCAAACATGCCTGACAAACCTTTTTTCCATTGTTCAAGTGTAATATTTACTCGTCCAGACAACGCTTGATGACTCTCCAACCATTGCCATTTTCCATTAACAATCTGGAACTGCGATTCGTCGAATGACCAAGGTAATTCTGCCAATAGTTGCTGATTTTTTTCTTTAATAACGGTGAACAACCCGCGCTGTTCCTGCCAACTCAATGCCATTTGCAACGGTTCGGGATATTGGCTCAGAGATACGTGCGCTATGATTTGGCCATGTCTTGGTAGCGTTGCAGTATTTAAGGGCAATGCTATATTTCCATTCAGGGAAATCACCTGTTCAGGTAGCTTCACAAAAAAACTCTGTACAATGAGATCTTGTTTATCTGCAATATGTGCATTGAGTTTTAATTTTTCCCCTTGATAAGAGAACATTTGCCCTTGGGATGATGAACTCAGTTGAAGTTTGCCAGCAAATTCGGGCCAAGGCATAAGAGCCAGCCGATCAACAGTAAGACTAAGCGAAGGTATTGCGGATAATATCTCTTGCACAGATAGCGGTGCTGATTGCTCTTCTGCTACAGAGAGTTGCGCCAGGCATTGGCTCTGACTATCAATATTGGTGGCATGAATATTCCAGTGGCGATTTTCACTATTTTTCCCGGATAAGTATTCCACAGATAGTCCGGAGATTTTGATCCATTCACACTCTTTTGCCTGTAATGACAGTTCATCTAACCACAATCCGCTGTTCTTCCATCGAGGTTGGCTTAAAGAAAACGTGACTCCTTGTGGCAACCAATAACTGGCAATCAATGGTAACCAGCGTGGAAGTGTATACCATCCCATCGACACCAATAACGCCAGCATTACCATTATCACTGCAAACACTTTGAGTATTTTTGCCATTAAATCCTTATCTCTTCTTGTCAACCTGAGAACAACTTCCTGTTATGATAATCTCATATCAGGCTCTAAGCCGATTTATTATACAAGCTATCCCTATGAATAGCTTATCCGGCGATTTATTCGAGTATAGCGAAAGATAACGCTTAGAACCTTCAGGAGACGTCATGATTGCAGGCAGTTTTTGCAGCAAAGTGAATTTAATGAATGGCTCGAATGATTCTATAGTTACTGTATAGTGGAGATGTTGTTATGAAACTGGTTGTTTACAGTACAAAGCAGTATGACCGTAAGCATTTTGAAATGCTCAACCAAAGGCTTGGCTTTGATTATCATATCGAGTTTTTTGATTTTCCTTTAAGTCCACAAACTGCCAAAAATGCCGTTGGTGCAGATGCCGTCTGCATTTTCGTCAATGATGATGGTGGACGGGAAGTGCTGCAAGAACTGGCAGAGATGAATATCAAAATCCTGGCACTACGCTGTGCCGGATTCAACAATGTCGATCTGGATGCAGCAAAAGAATTAGGCATCCAGGTTGTTCGAGTTCCTGCTTATTCCCCTGAATCCGTTGCTGAACATACTGTTGGGTTGATGCTATGTCTTAATCGACGTATCCACCGCGCCTACCAGCGCACCCGCGATGCTAATTTTTCCCTGGAAGGATTAACTGGTTTTAATATGTATAAACGCACTGCGGGCATTATCGGAACAGGAAAAATCGGTATTGCTACTTTGCGGATTTTGAAAGGCTTTGGTATGCGTTTACTGGCATATGATCCCTACCCTAATCCTGAAGCCTTGAATATGGGTGTGGAATATGTAGACCTGGATACTTTATATGCTGAATCGGATGTGATCTCCCTGCATTGCCCCATGACACCGGAAAACCATCATTTATTGGATGAAACCGCATTCAACAAAATGAAAGATGGCGTGATGATCATTAATACCAGCCGAGGCGCCCTGATTGATTCCGTGGCTGCTATTAATGCACTGAAACAACAAAAAATTGGTTCGTTGGGTATGGATGTTTATGAAAACGAAAGAGATTTATTCTTTGAAGATAAATCAAATGACGTTATTCAAGACGATATCTTCCGCCGTTTATCTTCTTGTCATAATGTGCTGTTCACCGGCCATCAGGCATTCTTAACCGAAGAAGCCTTAACCAGTATCAGTGAAACAACTTTGCAAAATATTCAGCAATTAGTTTCTGGAAAGGTTTGTCCAAATCTTGTTGAATAATTTTCAATAATTACTAATAACCACTTCTGCGGTTATGATTACTTAATATTAACTGGGTAATTCTTTTATACGCATTAAACTTCAAGTTGCAATTTACAACACGATATCAGACGCATCTTGAAGTTAGATTGATATCACCAAAATACAGTGCTACAAATCTCACGAACAGAAAACACAATGTATCCTGTTCGTGAGTCTTTTATAATAAAATTAATTGACCGCTTTGTTTTCAAAAGTCATTTGCCACTCATCTTGTGCCACGTTACCACCCAAAGCCCAACACGGGACAAGTTTTCTGTTCTCTGTATATGAAAGACTGCTTTCATAGAGATAACATTTATAATATTCATTATAAATGTTACCGTTTTTTATAGTCCAAACGCTTTCTCTCGTTGGCACACCATTAATCCGGGTAAACACCGTTCTTCTGTTATCCTCAATAAAAACACTGGCATACAAAAACTCTTTATAATAGGTGTTGAATATATAATACTGAGCATTTTTTTCATCGTAAGGAATTAACATCCAAAAACCATTAATTACCTTATTTCCCGGAGCCCAGTCAAAAACCTGTCTCCTCTCCTCTACTGAGTCCATATATAAAGAAGCATAGAAATAATGCCTCCCATAATATTCATTAAAAATAGAATATATCGGCAAATTATATAGATTTCTATTTTCATTCCTCTTTACTATCTCAGCAACCATTGCATCAGTGTAAAAGTCCATTACAATGATCCCAATGTGTGGTGCCTCATTTTTTGAATTATCTACCAGATCACAACCCAACCCCTCTTTAAATTCATGGACCAGATTAAGTAGGAGTGGTTTGGCAAACGACTCTGGATAACCAGTGATTACTGAAGTTGGATCCTCTGGTGCACCACAGTGATTTAAATATATTTCAGGTTTATCATTATTTCGATTTGATTTCGTTGACTCATTTACAAAGTCAATTATTTTTGATTTCTTACGTGGTTCATCATAATGGACATTCACATCCTGAACCTTTATAGAACTATAGGGAATTCCTGGCAATGTAAGTACATTTGAAAGAATAACAATCTTTCCCCTTACTTCACCAAGTGTTGGAATAGCAGACTCCAGATACATGCTGCTATGATAGAATGAGTAATGTGTATTAAATATTTTTAAAAATTCACTATCAGGAGTAGATGATCCTTCTTGTTTTATTCTCATAATAATGGTTTCAGAACTATTATACTCCAGAAAGGAAATGCATTCATTTAAAACATCACCAAAGTTTATATTGAGATAAAATTTATCATAATGGATGGTGAATACGTCATTAATTGCACAACATCTAATATCCAGATAACGGATACCATCTTCCAGTTGTTTTGTTATTGTACAATCCGAATTTTGTGTGGCAATATTTCTATCAACAATACTCGGTTGCCCCGATGCCCCTTTTCTGGCACAGCTGATGTGAGTTCCCGGAATAGATATGCACGCTAAACTTTTACTGTCATCGATGCAACTCATCCAGTTGTTAGTATTGCTTAATAACGAATATCTCATACTTACCTCCCCAAAAAAATAATACTGTGATACCTTATTAATCAAAGAATCTAAGTTCCACTCGGCAGGCGATGCTATTTCCCTATTATCGAGAAAGATTAGAGAAATAGGCGATTAAGGAAAAAATTAAAGAATGGCTATTTCACCATCCTTAAGGACAAGATGACAGTTAGTATTAAATGGCTTATCTACTCCTATTCACTCTTAATCTGGTTCGTCTCTTCCTCGGACAATAATCGTTATATAGTATATTGTTCATGTTAATAAAAGTTTTCTGACCCGGAATGCTCACTAGAAAAACAAATAATGAACACTTGTAATTATAATAAAAGCAACTTTAATAAGCGTGCCCAACTTCACAAAACTGCACAATTTTTCTTGATATTGTAACGTATTGCATTTAATAAGGTTTTCCAGCATAATGCCATGCCCCAAATATCCAACGCATGATATAAAACCCCTTTGATATCAAACAATAATATAATTACACGAGTTTATTAAGGATGATATCTTCCATCGTTTATCTTCTTGCCATAATGTGCTGTTCACTGGGCATCAAGCATTCTTAACCGAAGAAGCCTTAACCAGTATCAGAGAAACGACTTTGCAAAATATTCAGCAATTAGTTTCTGGAAAGGTTTGTCCAAATCTTGTTGAATAATTTTCAATAATTACTAATAACCGTTCCTATGATTGTGATTACCCAGTATCAACTGGGTAATCGGGCATCAAATAATAAAATAAAACCCCGCCAAAGCGAGGCGAGGTTTATAGTTAATTTCGTTTATGTTCTTATGACAAGATAATGCCAATTGTCAATGTTACAGTAATCCAAACCCCTACAAACGTTACATAGCTCACCAATCTGTTCTTCATTTTACTTTCCCTCATTATCAAACAAACATCCATAGCTGCACGGTAGTGGCCCTAACGATCTGACATAAAAAATATAAACAGCATTTAATATATATTTGGTATGCGGCATAAGTGCCATATTAATATTTATTACAAAGGGTATTAAATTAGCCAGGTTGTTATATACCAATCTAATTTCAATGCGTGTGATGTCTCCCCGCTTTGCGGGGAGACATCAGGTTTCATCGCGTGTTGTAAAGTGAAACTTGAAGTTTAATGTGTATATTAGTAAGACAATGTTCAGGTAATAAAATTAACCAGAATAAGAGAGTTAGATCATAAAAAAACACAACACGTGGTTTCTTAACGAATTATTCACCAAAACCGGATTCAGTATGTGGTTTTTCGGGATATAGCGACGCACTCCAGTTACTGTAAGTGCAAACAAATATCGCAGGATCTTTATTTGAAAATGGTGTAGCCATAGATTTGATTTTTTCCGCCAACTGCACGGATTCCATCGTCGAATGACCAATATAAGTGCCACCAGGCAGGCGATGCCATTTCCCATTAGGAAAGCGGATAGATTGGCTGAATTGATTCGCCGTCATCCTTTTATGTAATTTTTCATAACCCTCAATACCCGTGCCATAAAGCTCCACACGAATCAAATAACTTGCCATGTCTCTTTCCTTGTTTTTGATTTTTGACCAAACAAGTTATCAGTTTTTCTTTACTGTTTAAAGTCAGAAAAACGGGAGAAAAATCCGATATTAATGCCAATTCCGAAACTTACATTATAGGTATTTGATATAAAATCCTTTTCATATCAAATAATAAGATATACCAATCTAACTTTAAGATGCGTGTGATTTCTCCCCGCATCGCGGGGAGGCATCAGGTTTCATAAAGTGTTTAAAGCGCAACTTGAAGTTTAATGCGTATCATTACATTGGTGTATTTAAAATATGCTCTTCCCAATCCACCACATCCACTTCACGCACAGCAATATGCCTGACAGAAATACGCTCCGCATGCATGGCCGATTTTGAACCACTGACCAATGGATGCCAAGGTAGGAGTCTTTGCCCCTCGCCAATCAGACGATAAGCACACGTCTTTGGCAGCCATTCAAAGGTGTTCATATTCTCACGGGTCAATTTGATACAGTCAGGCTCGTATCTGAAACGATCTTCATAATTCTTGCACTGGCAGGTTTTAATATTCAGTTGATTGCAAGCAACATTGGTAAAATAAATTTCATCCGTATCCTCATCCATCAACTTATGCAGGCAGCACTGACCGCAGCCATCACATAGTGCTTCCCATTCTTGATCTGTCATTTGTTCTAAGGTTTTCACCTGCCAGAAAGGTTGAGACATAATTTCTGTCATTCCTCGTAGTTAAATCACTCTGGTTGTCAAAACGTGCTCATTGAGAGAAACATCTAACACATCACCAGATTGCAATGGCCCTACGCCTTCAGGCGTTCCCGTCAAGATAATATCGCCCGGACGTAAGGTAAAAAAACGCGACATGTAGCTAATCAACGGGATGATAGGCGTTCGCATGTCACTCGTATTGCCGTTTTGACGTAATTCACCATTGACTGTCAAAGAAAGTTCGGCATTTTGTGGATCACCAAAGGCATTGACAGGAATAAACCCTGATATCGGGCATGATCGATCAAATGCCTTACTTTTTTCCCACGGTTGCCCCGATTGTTTAAATTCACGCTGCAAATCACGTAATGTCAAATCCAGTGCAACTGCGAAACCTGCAATCGCCTGACTGACTCGCTCTTCATTGGCATTCTTAAGTGCTGAACCAATCAAAACAGCCAATTCTATTTCATGGTGCACAGCACCTAATTCTTGTGGGATGAAAACAGGCTGGCGCAGATCACACAGCGCTGTTTCAGGTTTGATGAATATCACCGGCTCTTCAGTGGATTGGGAGCCCATCTCTTTCATATGCTTGTCATAATTACTGCCGACACAAACAACCTTATTAGCAGGAAAATCTAACAATACTCCCTGCCAATCCCGATGCTGGTACATAACATGGTTCCTTTATCTTGTTTTCAGGATTTGATTTTCAGCGAGTGAGAAAATGAGTACGTTGCATAATACCGTCTGCCATCATACCAACACTGAGGGCAAAATAGTAAGAGCGATTCCAGTGCATAATAGTGCGGAAATTTTGAGTCACCCAAAATGCCCGTTGGGCCGAATCATCAGGGATGACTATCCAACCTTTCGTATTTGCAGGTAATTTAGCAAAATGCGGAGATGAAATTCCCAATGCCTGCCATTGAGCAATGGTTTTTCCCTGTTCGGGTTTAACGCCTTCTAAAGCGATATCAAAGCTTGTAGGTAACGAGATGGCATATCCCCAAGGTAAGCCCGGTTTCCATCCTTCCTTATGTAAGTAATTGGCAGTCGAGGCAAAAACATCTGCTTTATTACGCCAAATATCAATTTGACCATCACCATCGCCATCGGCACCATACGTTAAGTAAGAGGTTGGCATAAATTGGTTTTGTCCCATTGCGCCCGCCCAAGAACCTTTTAGCGCCTGATCTTTATCAATATATTGATTTTCAATTATTTCTAACGCTGCCAGTAACTGTTTGATAAAAAACACTTCTCGGCGTCCCTCAAAAGCCAGCGTAGATAAAGCCGAAATGACATCTTCTTTTCCCTGAAATTTGCCAAAACCACTTTCTAATCCCCACAAAGCAACAATATAAGCTTCGGGTACACCGTATTTATGGCTGATCCTTGCTAACAGGGACTTATTATCCTCATATTCCCGGGCACCCTGCTCAATCTTCCAGGTTGGCAAGACACGCGTCAGGTAATCATCCAGAGTCACTTTCTTTTCTGGCTGGTTACGATCGGCTTTAATAACGCGCGGGATAAAATGGATATTGGTAAATGCTCGATCTAATGTTTTTTCACTGATCCCTTGCTCTCTGGCTTGCTGTTTTAGCAAAACCACATAGGCGGGGAACTGTGATGGTTCACGGGCACTCAATGGAAAATCTTGCTCCAATGCCCTGACTTCAGCGTGGGATCGTGAAGCCAACACGGATGGATGGTACAATTGTTTGCCACTTAATGTACTGCACCCTGCCAGCAAAGTTGCTGTCAATAAAGTCAGCCCAGTGATTAATTTCATAAATCGGCTCCTCCTCAATAATTCAGGATCAGGCAGTTACCCGCAATTTTTATTGTTTAGGCGGCTTATTTGGTGCCAGGTGCGCATTGAGCAAACTTTCCACTGGCGGTGGTACTTGCAGGTAAAAACCTTGCTCACTCAACGCGGTTTTTACTTTTTCAATATCAGCATTGGCCAGTTTTTTTCTTTCTGTTAATGAAATCATCATTGAATATTGAGGTTCACCAAACGTTTTTAACAACTCGTCAGGAACGCGCGAAAAATCGCCTCTTTTTTCAATATACAGATATGTTTGGTCACGTTTTGGGCTTCTGTAGATTACACAAATCATTGTTATAAACTCTTTTAAATTAACGCTGTGACTTGCTTGAATAATTCACTAACTATAACATGCTTATTATATCTAAGAATATCGTCTCCCAGAGGCTTAGGAAAATGTTTGTGTAAACTACCTTGGGAAACTTAACCTTGCTGAGTCAGAATATCGATGTCACAATCGCCAATTGAGCTAAAAGGCAGTAATTTTACGCTTTCGGTCGTTCATTTATATGATGACCAGCCGGAAGTTATTCATAAAGCTATGCAGGAAAAAATGGAGCAAGCGCCCGAATTCCTGAAAAATGCGCCCGTTGTTATCAATATATCTGCTCTCCCTGTCGATGCAGATCTCCTCGCACTCCACCGAGCCATTGAGTCAGTAGGGTTGCGCATCGTTGGCATCAGCGGTTGCCAAAACGAAGAGCAACGAGAAGTTGTTCTAAAATCTGAACTTCCTTTATTGAAAGAAGGTAAAAGTCAGAAAGTTCTTACTCAAGAAAATAAACCGGCTGAACCTATTTTCAAAAAAACTCGTATAATTAATACACCTGTTCGTTCAGGACAAAGAATTTATGCACCAAACAGTGATCTTATTGTGACAAATAATGTGAGCGCTGGTGCAGAATTAATCGCTGATGGAAATATTCATATATATGGTGTGCTGCGTGGACGAGTATTAGCAGGCGCATCTGGTGATCAAGAAAGCCAGATTTTCTGCACCCATTTAAACGCTGAACTCACCTCTATAGCAGGTCAATATTGGCTCAGCGAGAAAATTCCAGAAAATTTTGTTGGCAAGGCAGCAAAATTACGTCTGGTGAACAATGAATTAACTATTGAAACTTTAGTCTAGCCCTTATAACAAGGAATCGCTTCATGGCACGCATTATTGTTGTTACATCTGGTAAAGGTGGCGTTGGCAAAACCACTTCAAGCGCGGCCATTGCTACCGGCCTCGCCCAAAGAGGAAAAAAAACCGTCGTTATTGATTTTGATATCGGTTTACGAAACCTCGACCTCATTATGGGATGTGAACGCCGTGTGGTTTTTGACTTCGTGAACGTCATTCAAGGTGACGCCAGCCTGAACCAGGCCATTATCAAAGATAAACGCACAGATAATCTCTATATTCTGCCCGCTTCCCAGACTCGCGATAAAGAAGCACTCACCCGAGACGGCGTTGAAAAAATTCTGAATGAATTGGACCAACAGGGATTTGAGTTCATTATCTGTGATTCACCTGCTGGTATTGAAAGCGGCGCATTGATGGCGCTTTACTTTGCCGATGAAGCAATTATTACGACAAACCCTGAAGTCTCTTCTGTTCGTGACTCTGATCGTATTTTAGGTATCCTGGCATCCAAATCACGCCGAGCAGAACAAGGTGACGAGCCTATCAAAGAGCACCTTCTGCTGACACGCTATAATCCAGGGCGTGTGAACCGCGGCGATATGTTGAGTATGGAAGATGTACTGGAAATTCTGTGCATTCCTTTGCTTGGTGTTATCCCTGAAGATCAATCTGTTCTCCGTTCATCCAACCAAGGGGAACCGGTCATTTTGGACAAAGACTCTGACGCGGGTAAAGCATACGAAGATACTGTTTTACGTTTACTCGGTGAAGAGCGGCCTTTCCGTTTCATCGAAGAAGAAAAAAAGGGCTTTTTAAAACGCCTGTTTGGGGGGTAACGCATGGCTTTGTTAGATTTCTTCCTGTCGAGAAAAAAACCGACGGCCAATATCGCCAAGGAGCGGCTACAAATCATCGTGGCAGAGCGGCGCCGTGGTGACTCTGAGCCTGCCTATTTGCCCGACATGAAACGGGATATTCTGGCTGTAATTTGTAAGTATGTACAAATCGATCCAGATATGCTTTCTGTGCAATTTGAGCAAAAAAATGATGATATTTCTGTACTAGAACTAAATGTAACATTACCTGAGGTTGAAGAATCGCCAAAATAGCAGTATCAAACAACGCTATTTAATTTAAGATGGTGATTTTTAAAACAATTTGTTATTTAAATAATAGTGTAAGAAGTAAAAGCAATTTTCCCTGCCTATATATCAGGCAGGGGGTCGTGACATCAATTTATTGAATCATGTATAGTATGCCTATTTGGAGAACATTCAGATGGCAAAGATTGATGTGACCTGTCCCTCTTGTTGTGCAGTTAAAGGGATCCA
>NZ_JADEUF010000031.1 GCF_015163655.1 Xenorhabdus griffiniae
GCCTTTTGTTCCTTTATTGCTCTTTGTTTCGCAACTTAAGGTTATAAAGGCAGGGCTATGTCATTTCAATTCACTATGTCATCTCATCTAGAAAGTCGAGCATCGCGTTAACTTATTTATGAAATAGAAAGTTTATACCGTTAATCAATATTTCTCAGCAGTTCATTAATACCCACTTTACCACGGGTCTTGGCATCCACCTTTTTCACAATAACAGCGCAATATAGGCTGTAGCTGCCATCTTTCGACGGAAGATTACCGGAGACGACGACAGAACCAGCGGGTACGCGACCATAATGGATTTCGCCAGTTTCGCGATCATAGATTTTGGTGCTTTGGCCGATGTAAACCCCCATTGAGATCACGGAGCCTTCTTCTACGATAACGCCTTCTACAATCTCAGAACGTGCACCGATAAAGCAGTTGTCTTCAATGATGGTTGGGTTGGCCTGTAATGGCTCCAGAACACCGCCAATGCCCACTCCGCCGGATAAGTGAACATTTTTACCGATCTGTGCACAGGAGCCGACTGTCGCCCAGGTATCTACCATTGTGCCTTCATCCACGTAAGCACCGAGGTTGACGTAAGATGGCATCAGTACGGTATTGCGTGCAATATAAGCCCCTTGGCGGACAGCCGCAGGAGGTACGACACGGAATCCTTCTTTTTCGAAACGAGCCTGATCATAGTCAGCGAATTTCATCGGCACTTTGTCGAAATAGCGGCTTTCAGCACCTTCCATCACCTGATTGTCATTAATACGGAAGGAAAGCAATACCGCTTTTTTCAGCCATTGATGAGTTACCCACTGTCCGTCGATTTTTTCAGCGACACGCAGTTTGCCACTGTCCAGCATTTGAATAACTTGATTAATGGCATCGCGGGTTGCGCTATCAACGGTAGTTGGGGTGATATTAACGCGATCTTCAAATGCATTTTCGATAATCGTTTGTAATTGCTGCATAAGTATGCGGTTCCTAATTTTTGTTAAGAGAATCTTGTTATAGTTTATCTCGTGTGTTGAGAGCCTCTGTCAACCTTTCTGATAGTTCATCCCTGATTTTTTTATGTAATGCGTTTTGATCTTTATCTGCTAATACAAAAAAGTCTTCCACACGTTCGCCAATAGTCGTAATGCGAGCGCCATGTAAGGAAACACCCAATTCGGCGAAAATATTGCCTACCCGTGCCAATAATCCAGGCTGATCCAATGCAACTAATTCCATATAAGTACGGCGAGCATTTTTTGTCGGTAAAAAGCTAACTTTGGTTGGGACATTAAAATGGCGTAACTTGGCAGGCAAATTGCGTGCCTTTGGGACTTTAGGATGCGGATCGTTCATAACTTTCAATAAGGCACGGCGGATAGGTTCGTGACGATCAAACGCCAGTGGATGACCATTAGGATCTAAAACAACAAATGTATCCATCGCCATTTCATCACGATTAGTGAAGATTTGAGCATCATGGACACTTAAATTACGTTTGTCCAATTCCCCAACAACGGCCGCAAAAAGCGAAGGCCGGTCTTGGCACCAAATAAAAATTTCTGTACCACCGTGAGAAAAGGCGGTGCTGATCAAAACCATGGGTTCCAGAGGGGAGTGATGGATTAAATGGCTAGCATGCCACGCTAATTGGTCGGGAGTATGGCGCAGGAAATAGTCTGCATGGCAACGGCTCCAGATATTGTGTAAGCGCTGTTCGTCGATATTTTCCTGGCGCAGAAGGGCCAATGCTTGTAAGCGATTGTGACGGATTCGTTCCCGTAAATCAGGGGTATTTTGAATTCCCTGGCGCAATTGGGTTTCAGTGGCGAAATAGAGTTCACGTATCAGGCTCTGTTTCCAGCTGTTCCAGAGTTTAGCGTTGGTAGCACAAATATCAGCAACGGTCAGGCAGACTAAGTAATTAAGACGGTTTTGGTTTTTAACCTGGCTGGCAAATTGCTGGATGACTTCTGGATCTTGAATATCCCGACGTTGTGCAGTCACTGACATCAGCAGATGATCGCGAACCAGCCATTCCACTAATCCAGCTTCGTGGTTTGTCAAACCATGCTGTCGCGCGAATGTGAAGGCATCTTTCGCGCCAAGCTCAGAATGATCGCCATTGCGCCCTTTGGCAATATCATGGAAAAAAGCGGCCAGCCGTAGTAGCTCTGGTTGAGGAATATGCGGGTAAAGTTCAACACACAGAGGGTGGATCACACGGTTATTTTCATCAGCAAAACTTTCCAGTTTTTGCAGTACGCGGATGGTGTGTTCGTCAACGGTATAAGCATGAAAAAGGTCAAATTGCATCTGGCCGACAATATTGCTCCAAAAAGGCATATAAGCCCCTAAGACACTATGAAGGTGCATTGGGAGTAATGCACCTGTAACTGCGTGGGGATGGCGCAGAATATCCATGAAAATTTTTCGTGCTTTGGGATGTTCACACAACGGAGCGGTCAGATTTCTACGGGCATAACGCAGTTGGCGCAATGTTGTGGAATAGATCCCCTCAATTTCACGATGTTCAGCCATGTGATAAAACATTCTCAATATTGAAGTAGGATCACGGCTAAATAGCGTTTCATCAATGAGATCGATAAGGTTTCCCCGTAATTGAAACTCAGTGTTCAGGAAGCGCGGTTTTTCATTGGGCAGCAAGGTCAAAATGGCTTCATTAAACAGTTGCAGCAGCATGTTATTTAGCTCACTGACACGGCGAGTCATGCGATAGAAATCTTTCATCATTTGCTCGACCGGCTGATTTCTTTCCCCTTCATAGCCGAGCAGCTGGGCGACACTAAATTGGTATTCGAACAGCAACCGGTTATCGTAACGGGTAACAACCAAATGAAGCGCAAAACGGATACGCCAGAGAAAATTCTGACATTCGTTCAATTCATTGCGTTCCTCTTGGGTCAGGAAACCAAAATTGACCATTTCATCTAAGGAGGTGGCACCAAAATGGCGATGAGCGACCCAAAGTAACGTGTGAATATCGCGTAGGCCACCTGGGCTGCTTTTAATGTCAGGCTCCAGATTGTAACTGGTGCTGTGATAGCGTCGGTGGCGTTCTTTTTGTTCAGTAATTTTAGCTGCGAAAAATTGAGCGGATGGCCAGAAATCATCACTGAAAATATATTTCTGCATGCGCAGAAAGAGAGATAAATCTCCACAAATTAAGCGGGATTCAATGAGGTTAGTCGCGATAGTGGGATCGGAAAGCCCTTTTTGCTGGCACTCCTCGAATGTCCTGACACTGTGGCCGACTTCAAGACGAATATCCCACAGTAGGGCAATTAACTGCCCAAGGCGAGTTGATTGCACTTCAGTCAATGGCGATTCGCTCAAAATCAATAGGTCAATGTCAGAGAGAGGATGTAATTCGCGGCGGCCATAACCACCAACCGCAATCAGGGAAAAAGAATCGATCTGATCAAATCCCTGTTCCTGCCATAATCGTTTTAAAAGTTGATCAATATAGTCACTGCGGGTGTAAATCAGTGCATCCGCTGAGATCCCTGCCTTGAATGCGTGTTCAAGCCAGAGCTGGAATTCATCAATATGCTGTTTAAGGGCGGGGAATTGCAGATCATCGTGGGAAAACTCCACAGGAGAAAGAGGCGGAACGGGGGCTTGCGCTAAGGAGATATCAACCGGCATATGCAGAAACCTATCGTGAGAAAACTCATGATGACCAGATTACTGAGAAAATAATAGGATGAACAGGGGTTATTCACCGCGATAAAAGCTCCCCGGCAGTTGAAGCTAGCAGGGAGCTTGTTGATTAAGTTTAATAAATTGCGTTAGCTGGCAATTATGCGTTCACTAATACCGCTGAGATATGCGCTTCTTCTTCTTGGCGCCATGTCATGATTTCACAACCATTATCGGTAACGACAATAGTATGTTCGTACTGTGCAGACCAACCGCGATCTTTGGTTTTAACTGTCCAGCCATCTTTCATGGAGCGAATACGAAAATCACCCGCGTTGACCATTGGCTCAATGGTGAATGCCATGCCTTTTTGCAATACCACGCCGCCATCATCAGCATCATAATGCAGAACATGCGGTTCTTCGTGGAAGCCTCTGCCGATACCGTGACCGCAGTATTCGCGGACAACAGAATAATCGTGACTTTCGACAAACTGCTGAATTGCCTTGCCGATGGTACGCAGACGGATGCCGGGCTTAACCATTTTCAGGGCAAGGTACAAGCTTTCCTGCGTTACACGACACAGGCGCTCACCTTGAATGGTGGGCTTGCCGACAATAAACATTTTAGACGTATCACCGTGGAACTCATCTTTGATGACTGTCACGTCAATATTGACGATATCACCTTCTTTCAGTGTCTTATCATCGCTTGGAATGCCGTGGCAAACCACGTCATTGACGGAGATGCACACGGATTTAGGAAAGCCGTGGTAACCCAGACAAGCCGAGATTGCCTGTTGTTTTTCGGTAATGTGCTGGTGGCAGATACGATCAAGTTCACCTGTAGTGACGCCAGCCTTAACGTAAGGCTCAATCATTTCCAGAACTTCGGCAGCCAGGCGTCCGGCAACCCGCATTTTCTGAATGTCTTCTTCTGTTTTGATAGAAATAGCCATGAAATGGGTCCATTTAAGTCGGAAAATTACCGACTACTTGATATTAATTAAGGAAAGTATTGTCGGTAATGGTATCAGCCCACCGAATGGATGCCAATATAACCCGCATTAGTCGCCGTAATAAACATAGCTGTAACAAACGTATCTGTAACAAATGTTGGAGTCTGGTGGTGGTTTATGGTATAAAGCGCGCCGGTATTCTGTGTAATTGTTTCTGATATGATGCAATTTGCTGAGGATACTAAATAAACTCATTATGTGTAAATAACACACACGGATCGGCACATACACCGGGGTGCTCTTATGCGGTTAACTCATTGATATGAATCACCCGCAGTCAAGGAGTCGGTGTCATGGGATCTGTGGAGGCATAACCCCAATTAACTTTATAGAGGTCTAAAATGGCAACTGTTTCCATGCGCGATATGCTGCAAGCGGGCGTTCACTTCGGTCACCAGACTCGTTACTGGAACCCAAAAATGAAACCTTTCATCTTTGGTGCTCGTAACAAAGTTCATATCATCAACCTGGAAAAAACTGTTCCAATGTTCAACAATGCTTTGGCAGAGCTGAACAAAATCGCTTCCCGTAAAGGTAAAATTCTGTTTGTTGGCACCAAGCGTGCTGCCAGCGAAGCAGTAAAAGAAGCAGCACTGAGCTGTGACCAATACTTCGTTAACCACCGTTGGTTGGGTGGTATGCTGACTAACTGGAAAACTGTTCGTCAGTCAATCAAGCGTTTGAAAGATCTGGAAGTTCAGTCTCAGGACGGTACTTTTGACAAGCTGACTAAAAAAGAAGCGCTGATGCGTTCTCGTGAGCTTGGCAAACTGGAAAACAGCCTGGGCGGTATCAAAGACATGGGCGGCCTGCCTGATGCGCTGTTTGTTATCGACGCTGAACACGAACACATTGCTATCAAAGAAGCAAACAACTTGGGTATCCCTGTATTCGCTATCGTTGATACCAACTCTGATCCAGATGGCGTTGACTTCATCATCCCTGGTAACGACGACGCAATCCGTGCAGTTAAACTGTACCTGACTGCGGCTGCTACCGCTGTTCGTGAAGGTCGTTCTCAAGATCTGGCTGTTCAGGCTGAAGAAGGTCTTGTAGACGCTGAATAATAAGGCCTGCTCATTTTGTTTGAGCCCTTATTGACCAGGTATTGAAATATATTGGTTAGGGGGCCTGTTATGGCCCCCTTTACCTATCTGATATAGAACTATTATCTGATATAGAACTTTCCACGCGGAATATTATCTTCCCGCGAGACACATCGAGGAATAAAACAAATGGCTGACATTACCGCTGCTCTGGTAAAAGAACTGCGTGAGCGTACTGGCGCAGGCATGATGGAATGTAAAAAAGCACTGGTTGAAGCAAATGGTGATATCGAACTGGCGATCGATAACATGCGTAAATCAGGTCAGGCAAAAGCGGCTAAGAAAGCAGGCCGTGTTGCTGCTGAAGGTGTTATTCTGGTTGAAGTTGCGGCTGATGCTAAATTCGCAGCTATCGTTGAACTGAACTGTGAAACTGACTTCGTTGCTAAAGACTCTGGCTTCCTGGCTTTCGGCAAAGAAGTTATCACTTCTGTTATGGCAGACAAAAACGCTGACATCGATGCACTGAAAGCGAAGTTCGAAGAACAGCGTACTGGCCTGGTTGCGAAAATTGGTGAAAACATCAACATTCGTCGCGTTGCTATTCTGGAAGGTGAAGCGGTGGGTTCTTACCTGCACGGTTCCCGTATCGGTGTTCTGGTGGCTGCGGAAGGCGCTAACGAAGAGCTGATCAAACACATCGCAATGCACGTTGCGGCAAGCAAGCCAGAATACGTGAACCCAACTGACGTTCCTGCTGACGTTGTTGAGCGTGAGCACCAGATCCAATTGGAAATCGCAATGCAGTCTGGTAAGCCTCGCGAAATCGCAGAGAAAATGGTTTCTGGCCGTATGAACAAATTCACCGGCGAAATCTCTCTGACTGGTCAGAATTTCGTGATGGACCCAAGCAAATCTGTTGGCGATCTGCTGAAAGAAAACAATGCTAAGGTTATCAACTTCATCCGCTTCGAAGTTGGTGAAGGTATTGAGAAAGTTGAAGCTGATTTCGCAGCAGAAGTTGCTGCAATGAGCAAACAGTCTTAATTTTCTTGAACGGAGCCGCCGATTGGCGGTTCTGTTTTATCTCATGATGAATTTTTACATCTGGGCTTTATCGCGTGGATGTGTAGTAGTTGAGTAAATCTTAATAGATCCCCAATATCCTTATCTGCTTAGGACTGAACACCATGGCAACCAATGCAAAACCCGTATATCAGAAAATCCTGCTTAAGCTCAGTGGAGAAGCCCTGCAAGGCGCAGAAGGTTTTGGCATCGACGCCAGTGTCTTAGACCGTATGGCTCAGGAAATCAAAGAACTGGTTGAGCTGGGTATTCAGGTCGGTGTCGTTATTGGAGGCGGTAACCTGTTTCGTGGTGCCGGTTTGGCAGAGGCAGGAATGAACCGTGTAGTCGGTGACCACATGGGCATGTTGGCGACTGTGATGAATGGTCTGGCAATGCGTGATGCCTTGCACCGCGCCTATGTGAACGCTCGTCTGATGTCTGCCGTCCCACTGAATGGCGTATGTGATAATTATAGCTGGGCTGAAGCGATAAGCTTACTGCGTCACGGTCGTGTTGTTATTTTCGCTGCGGGTACTGGCAACCCGTTCTTTACAACAGATTCCGCTGCATGTCTGCGTGGCATTGAAATCGAAGCGGATGTTGTGTTAAAAGCAACCAAAGTTGATGGCGTTTATTCTGCTGATCCTGCAAAAGATCCTGAAGCCGTTCTCTACAATCAGCTCACTTATCAGGAAGTATTGGAGCGTGAATTGAAAGTGATGGATCTGGCCGCCTTTACGCTGGCTCGTGACCATAACCTGCCAATTCGTGTTTTTAATATGAACAAACCAGGCGCACTTCGTCGTGTTGTGATGGGAGAAAGTGAAGGTACGTTGATTTCTCACGGCTGATTTTTCACAGTTCGTGCTCAGAGACATTGGTGAAATTTGACGGTATGATCAGCGTCCTGATGCGCCAAATTTAATGACACAGGGTCACATATATCGTAGCGTATTCGGTTCACTTATCTATAATTTACGCAGTGTGGCCTAAAAAATAACCATCTCCCAAGGGTTTGTAACGTGATTAATGAAATCAAGAAAGACGCACAAGACCGCATGGAAAAAAGCGTCGAAGCACTGAAAAATCAAATTAGCAAGGTTCGTACTGGCCGTGCTTCTCCTAGCCTGTTGGATGGCATCAGCGTTGAATATTATGGCGCTGCGACTCCACTGCGTCAGATTGCAAACGTTGTTGCAGAAGATGCCCGCACTTTGGCGATCACGGTATTTGATCGCTCTATGACCGCGGCAGTTGAAAAAGCCATTATGGCTTCTGATCTGGGTCTGAACCCCTCTTCTGCCGGAACCATTATTCGTGTTCCATTACCACCATTGACAGAAGAGCGCCGTAAGGATCTCATCAAAGTTGTTCGTGGAGAAGCGGAACAAGGCCGTGTCTCCATTCGTAACATTCGCCGTGATGCGAACGATAAGGTCAAAACACTGCTGAAAGACAAAGAAATCAGTGAAGATGAAGAACGTCGTTCACAAGATGAAATTCAGAAACTGACTGACAGCTTCATTAAGAAAATTGATGAAGCGCTGGCAAATAAAGAAACTGAGTTGATGGATTTCTAATTGCCGTTTCACGCATACAACGCCGCAGCTCTTGCGGCGTTGTTCTTATCCTGGATATTACACTTCGTATCACATTTCTTTCTCAAGCGATGGACATAGCGATCTGCACCGCTCAAACTATGACAATTTTCTGTTGCGATTTTCCATTGCAATTTTATATCAGTAGCATACTTAGAGTATTAAAATGAAACGGTTAACTATTCTTGGCTCAACGGGTTCGATTGGGAAAAGTACGCTTTCTGTTGTCCGCAATAACCCGGATAAATTCAGTGTCATTGCACTGGTGGCTGGGAAAAATATTGAAGTTATGGCACAGCAATGTTTGGAATTCCACCCTCAATATGCAGCAATGGCAGATGAACCGTCAGCAAAAGCTCTGCGTCAGTTATTACAGGCGCAGGGAAGCCAAACCGAAGTGCTGTTTGGTAAAGACGCGATTTGTGATTTAGCGGCATTGGAAGACGTCGATCAAGTCATGTCAGCTATTGTTGGCGTTGCAGGTTTATTGCCGACTTTGGCCGCTATCCGCAAGGGAAAACAAGTTCTGCTGGCTAACAAAGAATCTTTGATTACCAGTGGCCGTCTGTTTATGGATGCGGTTGTCCAATACAAAGCGCAATTGCTGCCAATTGATAGCGAACATAATGCTATTTTCCAAAGTCTGCCGGAAGGGGTTCAGCATAATCTTGGCAAGGCAAATCTAAAAGAGTACGGTATTTCCAGCATTATCCTCACAGGATCGGGCGGGCCGTTCCGTAAGACGCCTTTGGAGAATTTGCCCAACGTGACTCCTGATGAAGCGTGCGCTCATCCTATCTGGTCAATGGGACGTAAGATTTCGGTGGATTCTGCTACCATGATGAACAAAGGCTTGGAATATATCGAAGCACGTTACCTGTTCAATGCATCCGCAGATGAAATGGAAGTATTATTGCATCCCCAATCGGTCATCCATTCGATGGTTCGCTATCAGGATGGTAGCATCATCGCACAATTAGGAACACAGGACATGTGTACCCCAATTGCTTATGCGATGGCTTATCCTAATCGTATTCCATCTGGGGCAAAGCCATTGGATTTTACCGAATTGAGCATGCTCACTTTTGAATCCCTGGATTATCAGCGTTATCCTTGTTTGAAACTGGCGATTGAGGCTTGTCACCAGGGGCAGGCGGCAACAACGGCATTGAATGCTGCAAATGAAGAAACCGTAGATGTTTTTTTGCAAGGTGGAATCCGTTTCACAGATATTGCGACAATCAACCGGTTGGTCGTTGAAAAAGTAAATTTATCTGAACCTCAAAGTATCGAAGAGGTCTTAGAAATCGATAACATAGCCAGGACCTTAGCGAAAGAAGCCATAAGCACTTTTGCCAAATAGCAAGTTTTATTAATAAGTATAGGTTTGCGTTTTGGCAAATGATATAGTTCGCGGGTAAATTACAGTTGCTATAATAGCCATTTCAATTATCTGATGCTTGCATTCTAATCATAGATAAGCGCAGGTTAAAGGCTTCATTCAGTCATGCCTGAAATAGCCGTGCTATCCGTGCTAATTGTTGACACGTAACACGGCTTTTTCATGTTTGGAAGTGATTGAATTTACCAAAAAGTCAGCTTAGTTATTTAAGGATTATTTTGAGTGATATCTCCCAGTGATAATGACTCATTGCCAACGTTACCCAGACATGTCGCCATCATTATGGATGGTAACGGTCGCTGGGCAAAAAAACGGGGCAAATTAAGAGTCTTTGGCCACCGTGCAGGAATTAAAGCCGTACGAAGTGCCGTGAGTTTTTCAGTGAAACATAATATTAATTCACTGACGCTATATGCTTTTAGCAGCGAAAACTGGAATCGCCCACAGCAGGAAGTCAGTTCATTGATGGAGTTGTTTGTTTTTGCTCTCGATAATGAAGTAAAGAACCTGCATAAACACAATGTGAAATTGTCTGTGATTGGTGATATCAGTCGTTTTAGCTCACGGTTGCAGGAGCGTATCCGCCGTTCTGTTGAACTAACAGCAGGTAATACCGGATTGCAGCTTAATATTGCTGCTAACTATGGCGGTCGTTGGGATCTGGTTCAGAGTTTTAAACAAATTGCTGAAAAGATTAAAGCCAATGAATTATCTCCCGAAGAGATTACCGAAGCTACAGTTAATGACTTCATCAATTTAAGTCAGCAGCATGAAGTGGATCTGGTGATTAGAACTGGAGGTGAACATCGAATCAGTAATTTCCTGCTATGGCAGATCGCTTATGCAGAATTGTATTTTACCGATATACTTTGGCCTGATTTTGATGAAACTGTTTTTGAAGGTGCGATTAATGCCTTTGCCAAACGAGAACGCCGATTTGGCGGAACACCAGACGATGCCGAAGTGGGATCATAGGAGGATAACTTGCTGAAGTACCGTCTTTTAACTACGTTGATATTGATTCCACTTGTTATTGTAGCGCTGTTTTTCCTCCCCCCGGCAGGGTTTGGGTTGGTTGTCATTGCTGTTTCAGCACTTGCTGCATGGGAGTGGGGACAATTTGCAGGTCTTTTCACTCAAGTTAAACGTATTACGCTGGCTGTGTTATTTGCGGTAGGGCTATTGGTCTTGCAGTGTTCTTTGTCAGATTTTTCTCACCTCATTGAGAAACCACAAATTGTATACCTGTTGTGGGCTGGCATGCTTTGGTGGGTGGCTGCCATTTTATTGGTGGTGACTTATCCTGCTTCTGCTGCCATCTGGAAATCGTCGGTTGCCTTGCGTCTGCTATTCGGAGTTATGACTATCGTGCCATTTTATTGTGGGATGATGGTATTGCGAACCCAGAGCTATGAAAATAGTCCCTATGATGGCGCATGGTGGTTGCTGTACGTCATGCTGTTGGTATGGGCTGCCGATTCAGGCGCTTATATTTTTGGCCGTACAATGGGTAAACATAAAATGGCCCCAAAAGTATCCCCAGGCAAAACGCTTGAGGGGTTGGTTGGTGGATTATTAACGGCTGCACTGATTTCGTGGTTGTTTGGTAAATTTGCCCCTGTCCCCGCGATGCCAGAACATTTGTTGCTGATTTCTGCGGTAGTGGTAATTGCCTCGGTCTTTGGTGATTTAACTGAAAGTATGTTCAAGCGGGAATCTGGGATCAAAGACAGTAGTCAATTGATTCCGGGGCATGGCGGTGTCATGGATAGGATCGATAGTCTAACTGCGGCAGTTCCAGTGTTTGCTGGACTGGTTATGTTGATTTCTTCTGGATTTACTCTCTGAAGGTACGTAATGGATATTCTCTGGAATCTGGCTGCATTTATTGTTGCTTTGGGTGTTCTCATCACAGTGCATGAGTTTGGTCATTTTTGGGTTGCCAGACGATGCGGTATCTATGTTGAACGCTTTTCCATCGGATTTGGCAAGGTGCTTTGGCGTCGTACAGATAAACAGGGAACCGAATACGTTATCGCTCTTATCCCCCTTGGTGGATATGTCAAAATGCTCGACGAGCGGGTAGGAGAAGTTGCTCCTGAACGTCGTCATATGGCATTCAATAATAAAACTATTGGCCAGCGCGCGGCAGTCGTCAGCGCTGGGCCAATTGCAAACTTCATTCTGGCGGTGATCGCTTATTGGTTGGTTTTTGTGATTGGCGTGCCATCTGTTCGCCCGGTAGTGTTGGATGTTAAGCCAAACTCGATAGCGGCACAGGCAAATATTTTGCCTGGAATGGAACTAAAAGCCGTTAATGGTATCGAAACTCCTGACTGGAATTCAGTACGTCTTGCCATGATAGGTAACGTGGGAGCGACATCGGTCACGATGGATGTTTTGCCTCTGAATGCGCTTGATAATGTGCAAAAAACACTGGATTTGAGTAAATGGACCTTTGAGCCGTCCAGACAGGATGTTTTGCTGTCTTTGGGAATTATGCCTGTTGTACCGCGGGTGAGTTCGCAAGTAGAAAAAGTTTATCCTGCTTCAGCCGCTGAAAAAGCGGGTTTACAAAGTGGGGACAGGATCGTTAAAGTCAACGATCAAGATGTCGATGTATGGCACACTTTTTCATCTTTTGTCAGGAAGAATCCTAATGTTCCTCTAAAATTGGACGTTGCGAGAGCAGGGAGAATGATCTCCTTGTCCTTGACTCCTGAAGTCAGAAAATTATCCAACGGCCGTGAGGAGGGCTTCGCTGGCACCGAACTGAAAATTATTCCATTGGCGGATGAATACAAGGTTATTCAGCAATATGGACCTTTTTCTGCCATTTATGAGGCAGGAGACAAGACTTGGCAATTAATGAAGCTGACCGTCAATATGATCGGCAAATTGATTGTGGGTGACTTGAAATTGAATAACCTGAGTGGCCCGATTTCCATTGCCAAAGGTGCCGGAGTATCGGCTGATTCTGGCTTGGTGTATTATTTAATGTTTTTGGCGCTGATTAGCGTCAATCTTGGGATCATTAATTTGTTCCCATTACCTGTACTAGATGGTGGACACTTGCTTTTCCTTGTTATCGAAAAGATCAAGGGGGGGCCAGTCTCCGAGCGTGTACAAGACTTCAGTTATCGCATTGGTGCTATATTACTGGTGTTATTAATGGGGCTTGCACTTTTCAATGATTTCTCCCGCTTTTAAGGTGGGAGACCGGTTAGGAAAACGCATAACAACGATGGCGATGAAAAAGTTGCTCATAGCGTCGCTGCTGTTCGGCAGCGCCACTGCATACAGTTCAGACGGATTCGTGGTTCGGGACATTCACTTTGAGGGTCTTCAACGCGTCACCGTTGGTGCAGCATTATTGAACATGCCAGTTCGAGTGGGTGATACGGTTAGTGATGAGGATATTAGCCGCACAATTCATTCATTGTTCGCAACTGGAAACTTTGAAGATGTTCGTGTCTTACGTGATGGCAATTCACTTGTTGTTCAGGTAAAAGAACGGCCAACCATCGCCAGCATTACTTTCACCGGTAATAAATCCGTGAAAGATGACATGCTCAGGCAAAACCTGGAGGCATCTCGCGTTCGTGTTGGTGAAGCCCTTGACCGCACTATGCTGTCCAATATTGAGAAGGGGCTGGAAGATTTCTATTACAGTGTGGGTAAATACAACGCGACAGTAAAAGCCGTTGTCACGCCCCTGCCCCGCAACCGTGTTGATTTGAAGCTCGTTTTCTCTGAAGGGGTTTCTGCCAAGATCCAACAAATTAATATTGTTGGTAATAAAGCCTTCTCAACCAATGAGCTGCTTAATCAGTTCCAACTGAGGGATGATGTTCCTTGGTGGAACTTGACGGCTGACCAGAAATACCAGAAACAAAAATTGGCAGGTGACCTTGAAACCTTGCGCAGTTTCTATCTTGATCGAGGCTATGCGCGTTTCAATATTGACTCGACTCAAGTTAACCTGACGCCAGATAAGAAAGGTATTTATGTCACTGTCAATATCACCGAAGGCGATCAGTATAAAATCTCAGGTGTTGATTTGAATGGTAATTTAGCGGGTTACCAGTCCCAAATCGAAGAGTTGACCAAAATCGAACCCGGCTCGCTGTATAACGGTGCGGAAGTGACCAAGATGGAAACCGCCATCAAAAACCTGCTTGGTCGTCACGGTTATGCTTATCCTCGCGTCATGACACAACCTGAAATCAACGACGCCGATAAGACGGTTAAACTGCATGTGAATGTTGATGCTGGCAATCGCTTCTACGTGCGTAAAATCTATTTTTCAGGCAACGACGTGAGTAAAGATTCTGTATTACGTCGTGAAATGCGTCAGATGGAAGGCGCTTGGTTGGGGAGTGATTTGGTTGAACAGGGGAAAGAACGCCTCAATCGATTAGGCTATTTTGACTCTGTTGATGTGGAAACGGAACGTGTACCAGGTAGTCCAGATCAGGTTGATGTGGTTTACAAAGTCAAAGAACGCAATACAGGTTCTATGAACTTTGGTGTGAGTTTCGGCACAGAAAGTGGCATGGGTTTCCAGGTTGGTCTTCAACAGGCCAACTGGCTGGGAACAGGGAACTCCGTGAGCATCAACGCCAGTAAAAATGACTATTCAACATCCGCCGATTTATCGATGACTAACCCTTACTTCACTGTCGATGGTGTCAGTTTGGGTGGGCGTGTGTTCTATAACGATTTCCGCGCCGATGATGCTGATCTGTCGAATTATACCAATAAAGCATACGGTACTGAGGGAACGCTCGGCTTCCCATTGAATGAAAATAACGGCTTGTCGTTTAGACTAGGTTATATCCATAACTCTCTGTCTAATATGCGACCACAGAGCGCGATGTGGCGTTATTGGAATAAAATGGGTAAACATCCAAATTTTGAAGATAAGGCGAAGTTTGATTCCAATGACTTTACCGTCACCGTAGGATGGGTTTACAACAACCTTGACCGTGGTTTCTTCCCGACATCTGGCTTGAAATCCTCTCTGGATACGAAAGTGACCATTCCTGGCTCAGACAACCAGTTCTATAAAATCACCTGGAACTCAGCCGCTTATTATCCATTGGATGATGATCACGCATGGGTGCTGATGGGACGTACACGTCTGGGATATGGTGGCGGTTTTGGTGGCAAGGAAATGCCATTCTATGAAAACTTCTATGCCGGTGGTTCCAGCAGCGTTCGTGGCTTCCGCTCGAATAATATTGGCCCGAAAGCAGTTTATTTAGATAAAACGGGTCAGCCAGAGAAAAATAGCCCATCCCGTGATGCCGTGGGCGGTAATGCGACTGCGGTTGCGAGTTTCGAACTGATTACCCCGACACCGTTCCTGGATGCGAAATATGCCAACTCTCTGCGGACGTCGCTATTTGTGGACGCAGGAACCGTGTGGGATACCAACTGGGATAAGACTTACGCTGGGATGCCAGACTACAGCAAGCCAAATAACATCCGGGTTTCGGCCGGTATTGCTCTGCAATGGATATCACCATTAGGACCATTGAGCTTCTCTTATGCGCAGCCAATTAAGGAGTACGCAGGTGATAGAGCGGAGCAGTTCCAGTTCAATATTGGCGGAGTTTGGTAATTATTAATCATTTTTGGTAAAAGTCGCCCTATTATTAATAGGTAAGAATAGCGTAGGTCAAAGGAGTTTATAGTGAAGAAAATATTGTGTGCAGCAGGTTTGGGTATAGCATTAGCGTTTTCTGCGGGTGCGCAGGCGGCAGATAAAATTGCTTTAGTGAACGTTGCTGAAGTTTTTCAACAGTTACCTGCCCGTGAAGCGGTGGCAAAACAGCTGGAAAACGAATTTAAAGGCCGCGCAACCGAATTACAGCGTATGGAATCTGAGCTGCAAACTAAAATCCAAAAATTACAGCGTGATGGCTCAACTATGAAAGCCAGTGAACGCGAAAAATTGGAAAAAGAAGTGATGGCAAAACGTGATGACTTTGCTCAGAAAGCGCAAAGTTTTGAGAACGATAATCGTCGTCGTCAGATGGAAGAACGCGGTAAAATTCTGAACCGTATTCAGGATGCAGTTAAAGTGGTTGCAGGCAAAGAAGGTTACGATCTGGTTCTGGATGCGAATACTGCAGTGTATTCTACCTCTGGTAAAGATATCACCGCAGAAGTTCTGAAACAGGTTAAGTAAGTAAATGGTTTCAATTCGATTGGCTGATCTCGCTCAGCAGTTGAATGCACAATTGCACGGTGATGGCGATATTGTCATCACCGGTATTGCACCAATGTATTCAGCAAATAACGAGCAAATTACATTTTTATCCGACAGTCGTTATACTGACAAACTTGCTACTTGTCAGGCCGCGGCTGTTGTGCTGCGCGAAGCAGACCTTCCACACTGCAAAGTTGCTGCGTTGGTGGTTAATGATCCTTACCTTGCCTATGCACGCATGGCGCAAATTATGGATACGACACCGAAACCTGCACAGGATATCCACCCATCCGCCGTTATCTCCTCTGAGGCGGTACTGGGTAAAAATGTGGCGGTTGGTGCAAATGCGGTTATCGAATCCGGCGTTATGCTTGGTGACAATGTTATCGTTGGTGCAGGTTGTTTTATTGGAAAAAATGCGCGGATTGGTGCAGGAACCCGTCTTTGGGCCAATGTATCGATATACCACAATGTTGAAATTGGTGAGTCGTGTTTGATCCAGTCAGGAACGGTTATCGGTTCTGATGGTTTTGGTTATGCCAATGAGCGTGGAAATTGGGTTAAAATTCCACAGTTAGGCACAGTGATCATCGGCGATCGCGTTGAAATCGGCGCTTCCACGACAATTGATCGCGGTGCATTGGATAACACTGTCATCGGTAATGGTGTTATCATAGACAATCAATGTCAGATTGCCCACAACGTGACGATTGGGGACAACACCGCAGTGGCGGGTGGCGTCATTATGGCGGGCAGTTTGAAAATTGGCCGTTACTGTATGATTGGTGGAGCCAGTGTCATCAATGGGCACATGGAAATCTGTGATAAAGTGACCGTGACGGGTATGAGCATGGTGATACGTCCAATTACAGAGCCTGGCGTATACTCGTCAGGATTCCCGTCACAACCGAACAAAGTTTGGCGCAAGACTGCCGCTTTAGTCATGAATATCAATGAGATGAATAAGCGCTTGAAGTCAGTTGAACGCAAACTGGAAGGTGAAAACGAGTAATCATACCCGCATCGTGGATAGACATTTTTTGATTAAACGTTTTTGATTAGCATTTTTGGTTGTGCTTTTGATTTTTGCGGCCTGCCTGATAGCTCTGAATTTGGAGTTAACGCAGGCCGTGTCGTTAATATTATGATTCTTATATGACAGGAAGAGTATTTAGATGAGTGATAATCATACTCTGCAAATTGAAGAGATTTTAGATTTACTGCCTCACCGCTACCCATTTTTGTTGGTAGACCGCGTTTTGGATTTTGAGGAAGGTAAATTTCTGCGCGCAGTCAAGAATGTATCATTTAATGAACCATTCTTTCAGGGACATTTCCCTGGTAAACCGATTTTTCCGGGTGTCTTGATCCTTGAAGCAATGGCTCAGGCTACCGGCATTCTGGCGTTCAAAAGTGTTGGATCACTGGAGCCAGGTGAATTGTATTACTTTGCAGCGATTGATGGCGCGCGTTTCAAGCGTCCGGTTCTGCCAGGTGATCAAATGGTCATGGAAGTAGAATTTATTAAAGAACGTCGCGGTGTTGCGCGTTTCAGGGGCGTAGCGAAAGTCGATGGAGAAGTGGCTTGCGAAGCTGAAATGATGTGTGCTCGCCGTCGTGAGGCTTAATCCATGATTGATCAAACCGCTGTTATCCATCCTTCTTCTATTATTGAAGAAGGTGCTGTCATTGGTGCCAATGTTCGCATTGGCCCATTTTGTTATATCGGTGCTCAAGTTGAGATTGGTGAAGGGACTGAATTGAAATCCCATGTTGTGGTTAATGGGATAACTAAGATTGGTCGTGATAACCAGATTTATCAGTTTGCTTCTATCGGTGAGGTCAATCAGGATCTCAAATATCAGGGTGAACCAACCCGCGTTGAAATTGGTGACCGTAACCGCATTCGTGAAAGTGTTTCTATCCACAGGGGCACTGTGCAGGGTGGGGGCGTGACTAAAGTTGGCAGTGACAATCTGTTGATGATCAACGCCCACATCGCCCATGACTGTATCATTGGTGATCGTTGTATCATCGCGAATAATGGGACATTGGGCGGACATGTTATTTTGGGCGATTACGTCATTATTGGTGGAATGACGGCCGTGCATCAATTCTGTCAAATTGGTTCCCATGTGATGGTTGGTGGTTGTTCCGGCGTTGCTCAGGATATTCCTCCTTACATCATTGCACAGGGAAATCATGCAACTCCTTTCGGATTGAATATCGAAGGTTTGAAACGTCGTGGGTTTGACAAAGAATCTCTGCACGCAATTCGTCATGCCTATAAGACGCTTTATCGCAGCGGAAAAACATTGGAAGAAGCCAGACAAGAGATTGATCTCCAGGCGGAAAACAATCCGCATGTGAAAGTATTCAGTGATTTTCTGGAACATTCCGCAAAATCCAGCCGTGGCATCATTCGTTAATAAGTAGATGAAGGATACTCCTTTGACTACCTTTTCTTCTGTTGATAATCAGCGCCCACTGATAATTGGTTTGGTCGCCGGAGAAACTTCCGGTGATATCCTTGGGGCAGGGCTGATTCGTGCATTGAAAGCAAAAATTCCGCACGCCCACTTTGTGGGTGTTGCTGGTCCTCTTATGAAGGCAGAAGGTTGTGAAGCCTGGTATGAGATGGAAGAGCTGGCCGTGATGGGGATCGTTGAAGTTTTGGGACGTTTACCCCGTTTGCTGAAAATACGTAAAGACTTAACCGCACGTTTTACCGCGTTGCAGCCTGATGTGTTTATTGGCATTGATGCGCCTGACTTTAACCTTACTTTGGAAGGCAGGCTTAAACAGCAGGGAATTAAAACGATCCATTACGTTAGCCCATCGGTATGGGCATGGCGTCAGAAACGTGTGTTTAAAATTGGTCGGTCAACGGATTTGGTATTGGCGTTTTTACCTTTTGAAAAAGCCTTCTACGATCGATTTAACGTTCCGTGTCGATTTATTGGGCACACAATGGCAGATGCGATGCCTTTGCAACCTGATAAAGCCGCCGCCAGAAAAATTTTGGGTATTCCATTGGCTGCGCACTGTTTGGCGATATTGCCTGGCAGTCGTCATGCTGAAGTAGAGATGCTCAGTGCTGACTTCTTAAAAACTGCACAATTATTGCGGGAGAAATTTCCCGATTTGCATGTATTGGTTCCTTTAGTTAATGCCAAACGGCGTGAACAGTTTCAGCGCATTAAAAACGAGATAGCACCGGATTTGCTGCTCCATTTATTGGATGGGAAGGCGCGTGAAGCCATGATTGCCAGTGATGCGACTTTACTTGCATCCGGTACGGCAGCACTGGAATGTATGCTAGCCAAATGCCCAATGGTGGTGGGCTATAGAATGAAACCTTTTACATTCTGGCTGGCACAACGTCTAGTGAAGACGCCGTATGTTTCCTTGCCTAATCTGTTGGCAGGCAAACAATTAGTCAAAGAATTACTACAGGATGAATGCGAACCACACGCTTTGTCAGAGGCATTGTTACCTCTTGTGCAAGGTGGTGCAGATGTGGAAGCGTTGAAACAAACCTTCTTGCATTTGCATGAAAGCATTCGCTGTGATGCCGATGAACAGGCTGCGCAAGCCGTTCTGGAATTAGCGAGAAGATAATGGATTTTGTTTATCCACAGGCGAATTTGATTGCCGGTGTTGATGAAGTTGGGCGTGGCCCATTGGTAGGTGCTGTAGTAACTGCGGCGGTTATTCTTGATCCGGCTAAGCCCATTGCAGGCTTGATGGATTCGAAAAAACTGACGGAAAAACGCCGTGAAGCACTGTATTGGGAAATAAAAGAAAAAGCCTTATGTTGGAGCCTTGGCCGCGCAGAGCCGGAAGAGATCGATCAGCTTAATATCCTCCACGCCACCATGCTGGCTATGCAAAGAGCCGTTGAGGGATTGGCACTCATACCGGATTATGTTCTGATTGATGGCAATCGCTGTCCGGCATTAGCCATGCCAGCTCAAGCCATCGTGAAGGGGGATAGTCTGGTTGCAGAAATCAGCGCCGCCTCTATTCTTGCCAAAGTAACACGTGATAGGGAAATGGCAGAGCTGGATAAGCAGTTCCCTGGTTACGGTTTTGCGAAACATAAAGGCTATCCAACCGCCCTGCATCTGGAAAAATTGGCTTCTTTGGGCGCTACGGAGCATCATCGTAAGAGTTTTGCGCCTGTTAAACGGGCGCTAGGTCTTAGATAAAATCTGGGCAGATTATGACAGAACCACGTTTTATACACTTACGTGTTCACAGTGATTATTCAATGATTGATGGCTTGGCGAAGATCGGCCCATTGGTGAAAAAAATCGCCAAATTGGGAATGCCAGCTTTTGCGATCACGGATTTTACCAACTTATGTGGATTGGTGAAATTCTATGGCAATGCCCACGGTGCCGGCATCAAGCCAATTATTGGTGCAGATTTTTATGTGGAAAGTGATTTGTTGGGAGATGAATATGCTCACCTGACGATCCTTGCCCGTAATAATGAAGGTTACAAAAATCTGACTCTGCTAATCTCTCAAGCTTACCAAAAAGGTTATGGCGCGATTGGCCCAACTATCCAGCGGGAATGGCTGGTGAAATACAAAACAGGGTTGATCTTGCTGTCGGGTGGGCGCATGGGGGATGTGGGTAAATTCCTGCTGCGTGGCAATCGTGCGATGGCGGAACAATGCCTCGATTTTTATCAGGAGCATTTTCCTGACAGCTATTACCTTGAGTTGATCCGTACCGGACGTCAGGATGAAGAAAACTATCTTCATGCAGCTGTGGCACTCGCGTCAGAAAAAAATCTTCCTGTTGTGGCAACCAATGACGTTTGTTTTCTTGAAAGCGAAGACTTTGAAGCCCACGAGATTCGGGTTGCTATCCACGATGGGTATACGCTGTCTGATCCGAAACGTCCTAAAAATTACAGCCCTCAGCAATATCTACGCAGTGAACAGGAGATGTGTGAGCTTTTCTCAGACATTCCTGAAGCGCTACAAAATAGCGTAGAAATTGCTAAACGCTGTAATGTCACGATCCGTCTTGGTGAGTATTTCCTGCCGCAATTTCCGACGGGGGAAATGAGCACTGAAGATTTCCTCATTGAAAAATCCAGGCAAGGGTTGGAAGAGCGTCTGGAATTTCTCTACCCCGATCCGGAAGCCAGGGCGCAAAAACGGCCAGAATATGATGAACGTCTTGCTGTTGAGCTGAACGTTATCAATCAAATGGGATTCCCAGGTTACTTCCTGATCGTAATGGAATTTATCCAGTGGTCGAAAGACAACGGTGTTCCCGTTGGACCAGGGCGAGGTTCTGGTGCCGGCTCCCTTGTGGCTTATGCGTTGAAAATTACCGACCTCGATCCGCTGGAATTCGATCTGCTGTTTGAACGTTTCCTCAACCCTGAACGTATTTCCATGCCAGATTTTGACATCGATTTCTGTATGGAAAAACGCGATCAAGTTATTGATCACGTTGCAGATATGTACGGACGAGATGCGGTATCGCAGATCATCACTTTTGGTACGATGGCGGCGAAAGCGGTTATCCGCGATGTTGGGCGTGTACTTGGGCACCCCTATGGATTTGTGGACCGAATCTCGAAACTGGTGCCTTCTGATCCGGGGATGACGCTGGAAAAAGCGTTTGCCGCCGAGCCACAGCTACCTGAAATTTACGAAGCAGATGAAGAGGTTAAAGCGCTGATAGACATGGCGCGCAAACTGGAAGGTGTCACTCGTAACGCAGGTAAACATGCCGGTGGTGTTGTTATTGCACCAACTAAAATTACTGATTTTGCGCCGATTTACTGTGATCCAGAAGGGCAAAACCCGGTTACCCAGTTTGACAAAAACGATGTGGAATACGCAGGCCTGGTTAAGTTTGACTTCCTGGGCTTGAGAACCCTGACCATCATCAACTGGGCACTTGAGATGGTGAATGCTCGTCGTGCCAGGAAAGAGCTGGAGCCGATTGATATCGCTGCTATTCCGTTGGATGATCAGAAAAGTTTCGATATGCTGCAACGTTCTGAAACCACGGCCGTGTTCCAGCTTGAATCGCGCGGAATGAAGGACTTAATCAAACGCCTGCGCCCTGACTGTTTTGAAGACATGATCGCATTGGTGGCCCTGTTCCGTCCCGGGCCGTTGCAATCAGGCATGGTAGATAACTTTATCGACCGTAAACATGGACGGGAAGAGCTTTCTTATCCTGATGTTGAATGGCAACACGAATCCTTAAAACCTGTATTGGAGCCAACTTACGGCATTATCCTGTATCAGGAACAGGTGATGCAGATTGCACAGGTTTTGGCCGGTTATACCTTGGGCGGGGCAGATATGTTGCGCCGTGCAATGGGTAAGAAAAAACCAGAGGAGATGGCTAAACAGCGGTCGGTATTTGAAGAGGGAGCGATAAAACAGGGCGTTGATGGTACGCTTGCGATGAAAATCTTCGATTTGGTGGAGAAATTCGCGGGTTATGGCTTTAACAAATCTCACTCCGCAGCTTATGCACTGGTTTCTTACCAAACGTTGTGGTTGAAAGCACACTATCCGGCAGAATTTATGGCTGCCGTGATGACGGCAGATATGGATAACACCGAAAAAGTCGTTGGGTTGGTGGACGAGTGCTGGCGTATGGGGTTGAAAGTTCTTCCTCCTGATATTAACAGCGGTTTGTATCATTTCCATGTCAATGATGATGGAGAAATTGTTTACGGCATTGGTGCGATTAAAGGTGTGGGTGAAGGACCGATCGAAGCGATGCTCGAAGCCCGACAGAAAGGGGGGCATTTCAAAGAGCTATTTGACCTATGCGCACGTGTTGATACCAAAAAAATAAACCGTCGGGTGATGGAAAAACTGATCATGTCTGGTGCTTTTGATCGGTTGGGACCACATCGTGCGGCACTGATGTCTTCCCTGGAAGGGGCACTGAAAGCAGCGGATCAACATGCCAAAGCCGAAGCCACGGGGCAAACCGATATGTTTGGCGTGTTGGCTGAAGAACCAGAACAAGTTGAGCGCTCCTATGCCAGCACCCCAAAATGGCCAGATCAGGTGGTATTGGATGGTGAGCGGGAAACGTTGGGACTGTACTTAACTGGGCATCCAATTACAGGTTATTTGAAAGAGATTGAACGATATACCAATGGATTACGTCTAAAAGATGTGAACCCGACACCTCGTGGCCAGGTAACAACTGTGGTAGGTTTGGTATTAGCTTCCAAAATAGTGACAACCAAACGGGGAAACCGAATTGGTATCAGTACATTGGATGATCGTTCAGGACGTCTGGAGATCATGCTGTTTTCTGATGCACTGGAAAGGTATCAGCATTTATTAGAGCAGGACAAGATTTTGATTGCTACCGGACAAGTCAGCTTTGATGACTTCAGCGGTGGGCTTAAAATGACAGTTCGTGAATTAATGGATATCAGTGAGGCACGTGAAAAATTTGCACGTGGGCTTGCTATCTCGTTATCGGACAGGCAAATTGATGAACAATTATTGAGCCGTCTTCGTGGAGCATTGGAGCCACACCGTTCAGGTACAATACCGGTTCATCTTTATTACCAGCGGGTAGATGCCCGCGCCCGTTTACGATTCGGGGCGACATGGCGGGTAACGCCAACAGACACCCTTTTGACCGATCTGCGAACTCTGCTGGGTAATGAGCAGGTAGAATTAGAATTTGACTAGAATAGGAACATTATGAGTCTGAATTTTCTGGATTTTGAACAGCCGATTGCCGAGCTGGAAGCGAAAATTGATTCGCTTACCGCAGTTAGCCGTCAAGATGAAAAGCTAGATATCAATCTGGATGAAGAAGTCCAGCGTCTGCGGGAAAAAAGCCTGGAGCTGACTCGCAAAATTTTCGCTGATTTAGGGGCATGGCAAATTTCCCAGCTATCACGTCATCCGCTGCGCCCTTATACACTGGATTATATTCAGCGCATATTTACTGACTTTGAAGAGCTGGCGGGCGATCGTGCCTATGCTGATGATAAGGCTATTGTGGGAGGATTAGCGCGTATTGATGGCCGTCCTGTCATGGTCATAGGCCACCAGAAAGGGCGTGAAACCAAAGAGAAGATCCGCCGTAATTTTGGTATGCCATCACCAGAAGGTTATCGCAAGGCGTTGAGATTAATGGAGATGGCAGAGCGTTTCAAATTGCCAATTATTACTTTCATTGATACACCTGGCGCCTATCCTGGGGTCGGTGCAGAAGAGCGTGGTCAGTCAGAAGCCATTGCCCGTAACCTGCGTGAAATGTCTCATCTTTCTGTCCCTATTATCTGTACCGTGATTGGCGAAGGTGGCTCTGGTGGCGCATTGGCGCTTAGTGTTGGTGATAAAGTCAACATGTTGCAATACAGCACCTTCTCTACCATCTCTCCTGAAGGTTGTGCATCCATTTTGTGGAAAAGCGCTGAAAAAGCACCATTGGCGGCGGAAGCCATGGGGAATACGGCCCCACGTCTGAAAGAATTGAATCTGATTGATACTGTGATCCCTGAGCCATTGGGTGGTGCGCACCGTAACTATGAAGAAATTGCTGAAACATTGAAAGCTCAATTGTTAGCTGATCTTTCTGAATTGAGCGAACTGGACAGTGAAGAATTAGTTAACCGCCGTTATGAGCACTTAATGCAGTACGGTTATTGCTAAGGTCTAAAGTTTTTACTCGCTAATATACCAACCTAACTTCAAGATGCGTGTGATGTCTCCCCCGAAGCGGGGGAGAAATCAGGTTTAATATCGTGTTGTAAATGGCAACTTGAAGTTTAATGCGTATAGAAGATGAAGAGTATTTACCAGGCGGAAATGTTGAGGAGTGATAACTCCCTGATATTTCTGCCTGTTTTGCTGTTTGTAAGAGCGAAATTATTACATCATATATAATCTAATATTATCATGCTTGATGGCATTGGGATGGAATAGGCGCCTGTAGGCTGGGCTTTAAAATAATAAGTTGAGTTTTTCTATGGCCAAATATAAATATATTATTTATGCGTTTTCTTGTGTGTTTATCTGGAGTTTTATACCTTCTATATCACGTTTTGGTCAGAAAGAGATGGATCACTTCCAATACTTATTCTGGTCAAATATTTTGTCTGTTTTGGCCGTATTTATCGTTGCCCTCATGATGGGCAGAAGTTGGAAGACGCTTTTATTTATCCCTTTGCCCGTTATGCTTAAGGTATTGATCTTAGGTGCTTTGGATTGTTTCTTTTATTTACTGCTTTACTATGGTTATTCCATTGAAAATGGTGTTGCTGTTTTGGTGATCCAATATAGCTGGCCGTTAATGATTATTGGATTGTCATTTTTCCTGTTTAAAGAAACATTGACTATCAAGCAGATGATTGGCATTGCAATGGGCTTTATGGCTGTTGTGATCACTTTCACGAAAGGAAACATCACCGAGATTGCGGTGGAACATCCGCAGGCATTGTTGCTGGTATTTAGCGGATCGTTTTGTTTTGCATTAATGTCAGTATTATCGAGGCAGTATGCTATTGATCCCTATATTAGTACATTCTGGGTATTCCTCTGTTCTACCTTCGTTTCCGCAGTTTTTATGTTTGCTTTTAGCCGAATTAACTTGCCTGTCGGTGATTCACTGATGCCAACATTACTTAACGGCATCATATTGAATGGAATCTCTTATATTATTTGGTTTAAGGCTATGAATGGCCCTGATTCCCATAAGGTTGCCTCAATTTTATTTTTATCCCCTGTCTTGTCGATGATGTGGATTATTTTGTTTTTTGGTGATGCGTTTGTCCCTGCCTATGTGATTGGGTTAGCGCTGGTTATTATTTCTGGATTACTCTGCATCAGTGCTAAGAGAAAAAATGCCAAACAAAATGAATTGATGGATGATCTGATTGAGGATTGAGCAGGAAAATGAAGAAAGGTTTGGTTCCATAATGGCAAATATGCATGATCTTTTGCTTATGACGTTGGCAGACCAAATTGGCCAGCATAAAAAGATTTTGGTTGGATTTAGCGGTGGATTGGACTCTACCGTATTGTTGCATCTGCTTGTTCGTTTGCGAGCCCAATCTCATCAATGGAGTAGCGAACCAATGGCGTTAAGGGCAATCCATATTCATCATGGCTTAAACTTAAAGGCGGATTTATGGGTCGAACATTGTCGCCAAGTTTGTGCCGATTGGCAGGTGGATTTCCGAACCGAAAAAGTCCAACTTGATACTCGTCAGAATGGGATTGAAGCTGCGGCTCGGAATGCGCGTTATCACGCTTTCCAACGTGAGCTACAGCAGGATGAAGTTTTAATTACGGCACAACATCTTGATGATCAGGCAGAAACGTTCTTATTAGCATTGAAACGGGGCAGTGGTCCGGCAGGATTATCTTCCATGCCTGCCAGAATGCCATTTGCAGGAACGACATTAATTCGTCCATTGTTAAATGTAAGCCGTGCAGAATTGGAAGAATATGCACAGACACAAAAATTACAATGGGTAGAGGATGACAGTAATCAAGATGATCGTTATGACCGTAATTTCCTGCGTCTGAATATCATGCCATTACTAAATCAGCGTTGGCCCCATTTCCCCCAGGCAGTTTCCCGTAGTGCCAGTTTGTGTGGTGAGCAAGAACAATTACTGGATGAATTGCTGCAAGAATCTTTAGATTCATTGATTACTGCGGAAGGTTCGATATCCATTCCTCCTTTGGAAAGCAGTTCTGAAGCAAAACGAAATGCATTGTTGCGGCGATGGCTCAGCCAGTGTGGGGTAAAAATGCCGGCACGAGAGCAGCTTCAACGCATTTGGTCAGAAGTGGCACTCTCCAGGCAAGATGCAGAACCGCGTTTTAGGTTAGGGCACTATGATATTCGTCGTTATCGGCAGCAACTTTGGCTACTTCCGCAATATCAAAATCTGGCGGGAACTATTCTTGCATGGGATTTACAACAGGCATTGACGCTACCAGATGGGTTGGGAATGCTGCTCTGCGCTAAAGAAAATGGCATGACAGTGAGAAAGCCAACCGCTAATGAGCAAGTGACAATTCGTTTTGGTGTTCAGGGTAATATTAGTATTGTGGGACGACAACATTCTCGTCACAGTAAAAAACTGTGGCAAGAATTTGGGGTTGCGCCTTGGCTCAGAGAGAGAACACCTTTGCTCTATTACAACGAAAAACTGATAGCCGCGTTGGGGGTTTTTATCACTAAAGAAGGGCAAAATTTACTCGATGACGAAGGAATTTCAGTTCAGTGGAAGAAAATTACCCACCATATTTAATGGCAGGGTGAGTCACATAGCGTGGGCTATAGCGGATTACTCATTGATTTATAGATTTTTTACATAAAAAGTCCTTATCTTAATAAGGACTTTTGGCAAAAGGTGCTAATCGTTATTCGCGATCAGATTTAAGAATGCTCGATAACAATCGTTCCAATTTCTGGATTGCTGAAACTAATAATGTAATCTAACCTTAATTCACGGGTTCCTTCATTTGAATCGACGAGAAGATATTCAATTTTTTTTCTTAAAATCAGCTTATTAGCTTTTCCTTCAAGTGTTTCACCATCTCGCAATTGGAGATGCAAATATAGCTGGCGTTGGCATGCTAGCTCAAGATTATCGTAATCATCACAGTTAATTGGTTGATATTCTTCGTTATCTATAGACATATTTGCTCACCACTATGTTAGTGGCGGTTATCGTGCCGCCCGTGATTGACCAAAATCAAATGCAAAATGCTACTTACGACTATAGCACAGTAAGCTTCCCGTTATTACGAATAAGTCGGTGAGACTTTCGTTGAAACAGAAAGCGGATGAAATCTGTATCTTACCAGTATGCAATAAAATAAAGTCATGCTATTCGATTGCTCTCTCCGTGCATTTTGGAACCCAGTAGAGTAATGTCAATTTTGTTAGGTAAAGTTTATGCTTTGCTTGGAAGTCAGTAATTATCTTTTTGAATTTATTGGATCAAATGATGAATAAAAAAATATTGCTTGCATTGTTGGTTGCTGGTGTATTCACCGCTACAGGATGCCAGAATACCTCCGTAGCTCAGGATAATCCTGTATCTGAGGAAAAATCTCCGCCAACCGAAAACGTGTTTAGTGGTGTTGTACCTTGTGCGGATTGTGCAGGTATCGAAACCACCTTACAACTTGCTAAAGATGGGACATATATATTGGGGCGAACCTATCTGGAAGCTAAAAATGGGGAAAATACGTTCTTTGAAACCGGTCATTGGGTGATGGATGGTAAAAAGATTGTCTTGAGTCAGCAAGACGGCCAAAAATCTTATTATCAGATGAAAGGCGAAAACCTGGTTATGCTGGATATCGACGGCGAGCCAATTCAATCAAGCTTCAATTATGAATTAGATAAAGTCAAACCGAAAAAACTGGCCGGAGAATACAGCTATTTTGCTGATTCCGCTCTCTTTACGGAATGTGGTACAGGAAGGCGTTATGATGCGGCGGAAAATATCGATTTAGAACGTGGCTATAGCGCCACGGGAGTAGAAGGTGGAACCCCTGTTTATGTAGAAATAGAGGGCTATTATACGGTTCGCCCTTCAATGGAAGATGGTTTGTTTGATAATGCCGTGGTCCAAACAGGTAAAATTCGTTTTGATAAGGCTTCTTCCTGCCATACTAAGAAATAACGTATAACAGCGACGCATAATCTTTTGAAAAACCTGCGTAATGAATACGCAGGTTCTCTTAATTAAAACTGACAAACAAAATTAAGCTGGTTGAATATGGCCTTTCAGGTAATCAACGATATTTTCCAGTTTCAGCATCTGCTTATCACCAGTACGGCGATATTTATATTCGATCTCACCGTTATCTAAATTACGATCACCAATAACCAGAGTATGTGGTACACCGATTAGTTCCATATCCGCAAACATAACACCAGGGCGTTCTTTACGATCATCGAAAATGACATCAATGCCGTTGGCACGTAAGTCGGCATATAATTTTTCAGCGACTTCTTTCACGCGGTAAGATTTGTGCATGTTCATTGGCAGGATGGCTACCTGGAATGGGGCAATAGCATCTGGCCAGATAATGCCACGATCATCGTGGTTCTGTTCAATGGCTGCTGCAACGATACGGGTGATACCAATCCCATAGCATCCCATAGTGATAACTTGATTGTGCCCATCTTCATTTTGTACAGTGGCTTTCAAAGCATCAGAGTATTTGGTGCATAATTGGAAGATGTGACCAACTTCAATACCACGCTTGATTAACAGTGTTCCTTTACCATCTGGGCTGGTGTCACCTTCAACGACATTACGGATATCAGCCACTTCTGGTAATGCTAAATCACGTTCCCAGTTAATGCCGAAATAGTGTTTATCATCAATATTGGCGCCAGCACCAAAATCACTCATGACAGATACGCTGCGGTCAATAATGACAGGCATCGGCAGGTTGACTGGTCCTAAAGAGCCTGGACCGGCTTTCACGATGGCACGGATTTCTTCTTCGGTCGCAAAAGTCAGTGGGCTGGCGACCAAAGACAGTTTTTCTGCCTTGATCTCATTCAGCTCATGATCACCGCGTACCAGCAAGGCAACTAATTTATGCCCGCTTTCTTCTGTAGCGTGAACGAGCAGTGTCTTAACGGTTTTTTCAATTGGCAGATTAAATTGTTCTACCAGTTCAGCAATCGTTTTGGCGTTTGGTGTATCGACCAGGCGCATTTCTTCAGACGGAGCCGCCCGCTCTTGAGATGGCATCACTGCCTCAGCTAATTCAATATTAGCCGCATAGTTAGACTCGGTAGAGAAAACGATATCATCTTCACCGCTGTCTGCCAGAACCTGGAATTCATGGGAAGCACTGCCACCGATTGAACCTGTATCAGCCAGAACTGCACGGAAATCTAAGCCGATGCGGGTAAAAATCTTGCTGTAGGCATCGTACATCTTATCGTAAGTTTCTTGCAGGGACTCTTGGCTGGTGTGGAAAGAGTATGCATCTTTCATGATAAATTCACGTGAACGCATAACACCAAAACGTGGACGAACTTCATCACGGAATTTGGTCTGGATCTGGAACAGGTTCAGTGGAAGCTGCTTATAGGAAGTGACTTCGTTACGAACCAGATCAGTGATAACTTCTTCATGGGTTGGTCCCAAAACGAAAGGGCGTTCACCGCGATCAACAAAACGCAGTAATTCTGGGCCATATTGTTCCCAACGGCCACTTTCCTGCCACAAATCTGCTGGCTGAACTACTGGCATGGAAACTTCAACCGCTCCCGCATTGTTCATCTCTTCGCGAACAATGTTTTCAACTTTTCTCAACGTGCGGACACCTGTCGGCATCCAGTTGTACAGTCCTGAAGCGAGTTTACGGATCATTCCAGCACGAAGCATCAGTTTATGACTGACGACTTCTGCATCAGCAGGTGTCTCTTTTAACGTAGAGAGCAGATATTGGCTAGTACGCATAGTAAGTTTCCATTGGATAGCGAAAAATAAAGACAAATCGCTAGTCTACCAGTGAGCTTGCAATGTCAAAAGGAGTTTTAGCGGTGTTCGATAGAAACCACTTCTGTTATGGCATTAAAAACGCGCCAGCGGACGTTAAAATCCAAGAGATGAACAGCGTATATGCGGTCTTCCTGCGCGTTTTTACGGTAGGCAGGACGAGGATCTTGCGCTAGTACTTGGCTGATAAAGCGCTTCAAATGAGGATAATGGGTTTTGTGGGATAAAAGTTGGTATTCCGCCTCTGGTGAGAAATTCACTGCCATATCTGCCTCTGGTGCTGCCTGGGCAAAACCCGCTTTGGCTTCTGGTCGTGATTCGGCAAAAGGCAGGTAAGGCTTGATGTCGATAACTGGTGTCCCATCCACCAAATCTAAACTACCCAGTTCCAGAATGACGCGGTTGTTCTTGCACTGAATATCTCTCAATTCCACCAGTGACATGCCAATTGGGTTGGGGCGGAAGGTGGAACGGGTGGCAAAAACACCCATTTTGGCATTTCCGCCTAAACGGGGTGGGCGCACTAATGGATTCCAGCCACCCGCCATGGTTTGATGGAAGACAAAAATAATCCACAAATGACTGAACTGCTCCAGCCCGCGTACTGCATCAACCTGATTGTAAGGCGCAAGTAACTCTAGCTGCCCTGTACCATCTTTGACCAAACCCGGCTGGCGGGGAATGGCAAATTTCTCTTTGTAAGGAGAATGAATGGTCCCTATTTGCGTAAACTGAAAATCTGCCATAAGCGCTTTTTATTAATCACAATTATTTATTGGTTGTCAGTAAAGCAGTGCCTTCACAGATGGCAATTTGGTAACAGCCCTGACCTGGTAAAATTGCACATTGATGAAGTAAAACTGCATTTGCTTTTAGATAAGATGCCCTTGTCAGCATATTTTGTCGTGCGGTTGCAATACTGGCGGGAGAGTCTTGCAACGTATTACGGCAGGATTCTCCGGCTACAATACCTAACTCTTTAAATGGAACACCTAAAAGCTCATCCGGCTTGGTATAGAGACGGACATAAGAGGGTGCTTTGCTTTTTTTGACTGACTGATGTTTCAACTTTGGATCTGACATATCAGATTTATTGAACTGGGTTGACGGTGAAGTACACCCAGCGATAAAGAGCGCTATGAAACAGACAGGTAACACACGCATCGAGTTGAATCCTCATTAAAAGTAAAAATGGGTGGATATAAAAATATCCACCCAATGATTTTAATCTTGATTAACTGAATAGGAAAGGTTACCAGCCTTTTATTGCTCCACCCTTGAAGGCTTCATGGGCTTCTTTTGCTACTTCTGGAGATTGGTACGCTTTTACAAATTTTTGCACGTTCTCAGCGTCCTTATTGTCTTCGCGACTGACAATGAGATTTACGTAAGGTGAATCTTTATCTTCAACAAAAATGCCATCTTGCTCTGGTGTTAAACCAATTTGCCCTGCATAAGTGTTATTGATAATAGCGAAAACAATCTTTTGGTCGTCCAGTGAGCGTGGCAATTGTGGACCTTCCAACTGTACAATATCCAGGTGCTTAGGATTGCTGGTGATGTCCAAAATAGTTGGCAGCAGCCCGACTCCCTCTTTCAGAGTGATAAGACCTTGTTTTTGTAATAGCAGCAGAGCGCGGCCTTGGTTCGTTGGATCGTTAGGGATGGCAATTTGAGAGCCCTCTTGCAATTCATCCAGTGACTTAATTTTTTTAGAGTATGCCGCCATTGGGAAAATGAAAGAGTTACCAACAATTGCTAATTTATAGTTACGTTCTTTCACTTGCTGATCTAAAAAAGGCTTATGCTGGAAAACATTTACATCAATATCGCCCTTGCTCAATGATTCATTTGGCAGAATGTAATCATTGAATGTCGTCAGTTCGACATCAAGGCCATATTTATCTTTAGCCACTTGTTTAGCAACTTCAGCAACTTTAAGTTCAGGTCCTGCAATAACGCCAACCTTGATATGGTTTGGATCACGTTGTTCCTGTCCGCAACCCGCAAGAATTAATGTACCTAATAATGCACTGATTGCTGCAATAGATTTCAATTTTACTGACATATTTTCACCCCTATTGAATACTGATTTATAACCTGTCTTATCAAGTTACTGCGTACTACTATATTGAGGCTCTTATTCCCTTCATCTTCCAAGTTGCTGCTTTGCTTGCGGCAACTTGAAATTTGTTGGGTATAGGTATAAGCCTTGCCACTTTGTTGAAAACAATTTATTTACGATTGACGGTTTTTGCTAAATGATCACCGCTGATCTGAATCAAGAACACTAAAACAACTAATAATGCTAATACGGTATTCATTACTGTCGCATCGTAGCCGATATAACCATATTGATAGCCAATCTGGCCTAAACCACCGGCACCAACAGCGCCACCCATTGCGGAATAACCAACCAATGTAATTAAAGTTATGGTTGCGGCATTAATCAAACTTGGTAAGGCTTCCGGCAATAAAATCTTTTTGACAATCTGCAACGGCGTTGCTCCCATTGCACGTGCTGCTTCAATTAAGCCAGTCGGAATTTCCAACAATGCATTTTCCACCATGCGAGCAATAAACGGTGCAGCACCTACAGTCAGCGGAACAATGGCTGCTTGTAAACCGATTGATGTTCCCACAATCAGACGGGTAAATGGGATCATCCATACCAATAAAATAATAAAAGGTATTGAACGCGTAATATTTACCAATGCAGAAAGTATGCGATAAAGCGTACCATTTTCAATTATCTGCCCAGGACGGGTAACATATAGAAGTACACCCGCTGGCAATCCAATAACAAAGCCAAAGAAACCAGAGACGAAAGTCATAACGAGGGTTTCCCAGACTCCTTTAGCCAATAATAAAATCATTCCTTCAGACATAACCGAGAACCTCTACTTTCACATGATGCTCTTCTAAAAATGCAATTGTTGATTTAATGCTATCACTTTCCCCATCTAATTCAGCCAGCATGACACCAAATTTCACACCGCCGGCGTAGTCAATTTGGGAACTTAATATGCTGATGTCGATATTAAAGCGGCGCACGGCTATCGAGATTACAGGTGCATCAACGGATTTACCTGTGAACTCTAACTTCAATAATGGACTGCGATCAGACGCGTATTCCGGTTGCAATTTCTGCAAGTAATCTTCTGGAATATCCAAATGCAACGTAGATTTGATAAATTCCTGAGCAACCGGCGTCTTAGGATGCGAAAATATTTCGCTCACAACATCTTGTTCGATCAATTGTCCACCACTGATGACAGCAACTTGATCACAAATACGTTTAACGACATCCATTTCATGGGTAATAAGAAGAATGGTCAAACCCAGTCGACGGTTAATGTCTTTTAATAATTCCAGAATAGAACGTGTTGTTGCTGGATCCAGAGCGCTGGTGGCTTCGTCACACAAAAGCACCTTGGGTGAGTTTGCCAGGGCCCGTGCAATAGCAACACGCTGCTTTTGACCACCCGATAGATTGGCAGGATAAGCATCATGTTTTTCAGCAAGGCCAACTAACTCTAGCAATTCGTTAACTTTAGCCTTTATTTCGGCTTTAGGCGTGTTATTAAGTTCCAAAGGTAACGCAACATTGCCAAATACGGTTCTGGATGACAACAAATTAAAGTGCTGGAAAATCATGCCAATATGGCGACGCGCATGCGTTAGCTCACGTTCTGAAAGGGAAGTAAGATCCTGCCCTGCCACTAATACCTGACCAGAAGTCGGCCGTTCAAGCATATTCACACAACGAATTAAGGTACTTTTGCCCGCACCGGAAGAACCAATAACGCCATATATTTGTCCCTGCGGGACATGTAGGTTGATATCTGAAAGCGCTTTTATCGTGCGCGTTCCTTGTTGAAATATCTTATTTATCTGAGTCAGTCTTATCATTTTTTTTCTTATTAGATGTAAAGATGAATGACTTGAGAACATTTCAACAAGTCATGAATTAAAGTGGATGTTAAGGCGTCTAGACGTCTAAGTCAACTAGGAATAAATTAAATGCTGCATTCTCAATCAGTAATAAATCATGCGATACTGTCCACTTGATACATTCTTGGAGTAATCAGGTGACTCAAGGTATTCCCGCCGTATTTTTAGATCGTGACGGCACAATTAACATCGATCATGGTTATGTACATGAGATAGATAATTTTCAATTTATTGATGGTGCTATTGAAGCCATGCTTGAATTGAAAAAAATGGGCTATGCTCTGGTTTTAGTGACCAATCAGTCAGGTATTGCACGTAAGATTTTTACTGAAGATCAGTTTATGCAATTAACAGAATGGATGGATTGGTCATTGGCGGATAGAGGTGTTGATCTTGATGGCATCTATTATTGTCCGCATCATCCAGAAGCAGAAGATGAAGGATATAAGAAGAACTGCGACTGTCGTAAACCACAACCAGGTATGTTGTTAGATGCGCAGAAAACATTACATATCGATATGTCCTCTTCTTATATGGTAGGGGATAAAATAGAAGATATGTTGGCAGCTAAGGCAGCAAAAGTTGGAACCAGAGTTCTCGTTCGTACAGGAAAACCAATAACAGAAGAGGCAGAACAAACTGCGGATTTGGTCGTTAATAGCTTGTCAGATTTACCAAATGTAATAAAAAATAGGCAAAAATGACCTTTTGGGCTAAATTGTGAACGTTTAAATAAAAAATCACAAAAAAGACTTGCCTAAATTAGAAGGCTCCCTATAATGCGCTTCCGTTGTCACGACAAACACACAAACCGGTCGGGATGACAACGTGAAAAGACCTGGAAAATAAGGCTTGACACGGTAAGAGGAAAGCGTAAGATACGCAGCCTCGCAACCCGGAAGTGACTTCCGGTTGCCAATGCTCTTTAACAAGTTAATCAGACAATCTGTGTGGGCACTCGCAAGAGACTATCGAATCGCCGCAAGGCAAAAAGATTCAAGTCTTAAAGAGTGACTAAGCAGTTAATTCAT
>NZ_JADEUF010000032.1 GCF_015163655.1 Xenorhabdus griffiniae
CCCCGCTAATATTATTTGAAATAGTTCTTAATCAACTCCTCAAATACCTCGCCAAAATCTACCAAAATATGGTTTTGATTTATTAGCACCGTTTTGTGGGGATCCCTCAGCGCGAAGCGGGGAGAAACAATATGCATCTTGAAGTTAGATTGGTATAAGATTGTTTTTTGAAAGATGAAATATATAAATCAAAATATTGCCCAGATTGAATACAAGCCACATTAGTGGTATCACTTCCCATAGTACTACTTATATACCAATCTCATTTCAAGATGCGTGTGATGTCTCTCCCGCTAAGCGGGGAGACATCAGGTTTCATATCGTGTTGTAAATTGCAACTTGAAGTTTAATGCGTATAGCGCTTAACAAATATCGAGACCAGGAAAAAGGGTTATGAATACTTTATCCATTGTAACCATTTTATTGATGCTATTTCCTTGTCTGGTCAATGCTGGTGAAGTAAATACAGCTTTAGCCAAGGAAAATGAAACAGCGACAGCACGTTTTTTCAGTAATCTGATTGAAACCAACGATCCAAATGTTGCAGAGCTAACAATGGCATTGAAAATGATGCCCAAAGGTGCAGATATCCATATTCACTATTCTGGTGCAATATATGCAGAAACCTATCTTGATTGGGTTGGTGATAAGGGCTATTGCATTTATGATCGGACCGATCCGAAACTTAAGATCGAAATTTTTCGAATAGAAACACGTCAGAAAAACCAACTCCCAGGCGAGAATCAGCAATTTTGTCTCGAAAAGAGTGCAGTCATGGCAAACAATACTTTCTACCGAGAATTATTGAAGGTATGGTCAGACAAAGATTTTCATAACCATTATCACGAGCAGAAGGCACCAGACCAGCAATTTTTTGATACTTTTAGTTATTTCAGCCCATTATCTCATCAAATTTTAATGGATGGGATGACGAAATTAAAAAATCGGGCCAAAAATGAAAATGTTCAGTATCTGGAAATAATGTTAAACAGGGCGCCTTCTTTTGAGTACCCAGAGCTGGCTAAAGCACTCGATGCGTTAGGCCCAGATGCTGATGAAAATACCGTTTTCGCAGCATTGGCGCCCTATGCGGATTTTATGGCTAAGGACCCACTTGTCAGGAAAGGCATATCTGATTATATCCAAACCGAAGAAGCGGCGGTTTCCGGGATCGACGATGATGAGTTTCGGATTCGGCTCCAATCTTATGTTGTTCGTAATGCGCCACGCGCGACTGTATTCTCAAGTCTGTATTCGGCATTTTCAGCGGCACATATGAGCAAAAAGATTGTCGGTGTGAATATTGTTGGGCCGGAAAATGGTTATATAGCAATTCGTGACTATAAGTTGCACATGCTGATGTTCCGGTATCTAAAAAGGCTTTTCCCCGATGTTCGTTTATCGCTACATGCTGGGGAATTAGTAAGTGGAATGGTTCCGCCAGAAGATTTGGCAAATCACATTCGATATGCTGTAGATATCGCAGGGGCAAATCGGATCGGCCACGGTGTTGATATTGCCAGGGAAGAGAAGGCGATTGCATTACTCCAGGAACTGAGAGAAAAGGCAATTCCTGTCGAAATTAACCTGACGAGTAATGACTTTATTCTTGGTGTTAGAAGGAATGAGCATCCGATAAAACTTTATCAACGTTATGGAGTACCTTTTGTGATATCAAGTGATGACCCAGGAGTTTCTCGTGGTGACCTGACTCATGAATTTGTCATTTTTGCCACAAACTACAAGCCATCTTATGCAGAGATCAAAAAAACCGTATTTAATAGCATCCAATATTCTTTTCTATCCCCAGAGGAAAAATCGGCGGAGTTGCAGGATCTGCGGTCCAGGTTTTTGATTTACGAATCAGAGATTGCGGGAATAGAAAAAGCGGTGAATGATCGAGATATAAACGCTGTGTTAAATAACCAGTTGAATTAAATAAAAAATAAGGGAATCGCGATAGAAAATAGGGATGATTGATTTCGAAAGTTTATGAGTTCGATGAGCGGAAAAAAACTTATATGACACGAATAAATCAAAATGAAAAATGGCGATAATCTCTATCGCCATTTTCAAAATCAATCTTGCAATCGAGCGGCTTTGGCGTTTTGTGCCAGCCAGTCAGCTACACGCTGTTTTTGTTCATCAGTGAGCCACATACCCAGTTTGGTTCGGCGCCAGATAGCATCATCTAGCTCGATTACCCATTCGTGTTTAACTAAGTAACGCAATTCAGCTTCATACAAATTATGGCCGAAACATTCGCCGAGGTCGGCCAACGTTTCGGCATCTTGCAGGATAAATTGGCTGTTGCTACCGTAAGTACGGGCATAACGCAGTGCCACACCTTCAGGCAGCCAGTTATGACGCTGGCGTAGCAGGCGCGTATAACCATCGCGATCACAGCCTTCCAGCTCACCGCCTGGTAACTTGCCATTTTTGGTCCATGCATTGCCCGCGTTAGGGTAGTACTGCGCCAGCTTATCCATAGCGTGTTCAGCCAGTTTGCGATAAGTTGTTAGCTTACCGCCAAATACGGACAGCAATGGCATTTGTCCTTGCTCATCTTGCACATCCAGCGTGTAATCACGGGTGATCGCTTGTGGTGAATCGGATTCATCATCACACAGGGGGCGAACGCCAGAGTAAGTCCAAACAATATCATCGCGACCAAGCTGTTTCTTAAAGTGGTCGTTATAGACTTTCAGCAAATAGTCGATCTCTTTATCGTCAATTTTGACTTCTTTTGGATCGCCTTTGTATTCAACATCCGTTGTGCCGATAATCGAAAATTCGTCATTCCATGGAATAACGAACACGATGCGGTGATCTTCATTTTGCAGAATATAAGCCTGCGGCTCATCGTGAACGCGAGGCACAACGATATGACTGCCTTTGATCAGACGAATGCCATAAGGTGATTTTAGTTGCAGCCCGTTATCAAAGAAATTTTTCACCCACGGGCCAGTTGCGTTAACCAAACCTTTCGCGCGCCATGTATTGGTTTCGCCAGTTTTGAGGTTTGTGGCTTCAACCAGCCAATAGCCATTTTCACGCCATGCACGAGTTACCTGGGTGCGGGTATGTACTTCACCACCGTGTTTTTGGACTTCTTGTGCGTTTAGAACCACCAGACGCGCATCGTCAACCCAACAGTCGGAATATTCAAAGCCACGAGTGATGGATGGCTTCAATACCGAGTTTGTGCCAAATTTCAGCCCCTTACTGCCTGGTAAGCTAACGCGTTTGCCCAAGTTATCGTACAGGAACAGGCCAATGCGGATCATCCACGCTGGACGCAGGTGTGGTTGATGTGGCAGGCGAAAGCGCATCGGGAATGCAATATGGGGAGCCAGTTTTAAAAGCACTTCACGCTCTGCCAGTGCTTCACTGACCAAACGAAACTCATAATGTTCCAGATAGCGTAACCCACCGTGGATCAGTTTGGAGCTGGCAGATGAAGTTGCACTGGCCAAATCTTGACCTTCCAACAGTAGGACTGAAAGCCCCCGGCCAGCAGCATCTGCCGCAATACCAGCGCCGTTAATTCCGCCGCCTATTACAATCAAGTCTTTGGTTTCCATTGCATCCCCTCTGAAATGTTCGAAACAGTTCTTTAATGTTCGTTTTCGCTCAAGGATTGTAATTAAAAATTCATCAATCGCCAACTATTAACTCAGAAAAAACATATTCACGTGACACAGGTAACAAAACCTTATCTTATACATAAGATTAATAAGGATTTTGTGGGATACAAATTGAGGAAGGGAATATTAGTGGGAGCTAACCCCACCCGAATATCGGGTGGGGGCATTATTATGGCACTTTTGGCTAAAAAGTGATTAGCACAATTCTAACTTAACGCTGTGCTGTTCGATAATTTTCTGGATGCCTGGAGGGGGAGCTTTATCCGTGAACAAAAAGTCAATCAGGTTCATGTTACCGAGATTAACCATGGCATTGCGGCCGAATTTTGAATGATCGGCAACCAACATGACGCAGCGGGAGTTTTCGATAATGGCACGTTTGGTGCGAACTTCGTGGTAATCGAATTCCAGCAGTGAACCATCACTATCGATGCCGCTGATCCCAAGAATGCCGAAATCAAGGCGGAACTGGGAAATAAAATCTAGCGTTGCTTCGCCAATGATGCCGCCATCGCGGGAGCGTACTTCACCACCCGCCAAAATCAGGCGGAAATCTTCTTTGCTCATAAACAGAGTTGCGACATTGAGATTGTTGGTGACAATCCGTAAATCGCGATGGTTGAGCAGAGCATGTGCTACAGCCTCTGGAGTTGTTCCAATATCGATGAACAGGGTTGCGCCGTTTGGAATTTGGGTGGCAACGTGCTGTGCAATTCGAGCTTTTTCATCCGACCACATGATCTTGCGGTCATGGTAGGCCGTGTTGACCGAGCTGGATGGTAATGCGGCACCACCATGATGACGTTGGATCTTATTTTTATCTGCGAGATCATTTAAATCACGTCGAATGGTTTGCGGGCTAACATCAAAATGTGCAACCAGCTCTTCAGTGCTGACATAACCTTGAATGCGCACAAGCTCAATTATTGCATCATGTCGCTGAGTTTGCTTCACAAAATTCCCCTAATATATGCATAGATGGATTATCGTTGACCAAAATTATCTCCCTTCTATTTCAAGCCGATGCTGAAACTTGAAATCTATTGGGGCCTATTTGGCATCTTTTGGTTTTTTTGTTTACGCAAATTATCCCATAATCCCATTAATAACCCGATGATTAATCCTGCAACATGGGCGGCATTGGCGATGTGTAACGAAAATAGATCGAAATAGCCCACCAACAACCAAATAACAGAGATAGCGATTAACCCTCTGGGAGCACTAATCCCTCGTTTTGGGGAGATTTCACCGGTCAGCCAAACGTACCCAATCAGTGCGTAGACGACACCGGATAATCCCCCGAAATGAGATCCACTGAATAATGATTGCGCCCAGCTACTGAAAATGGCTGACACTATCGTGATTTCAAACAGCTTACCGCTCCCAATCTTTTGCTCTACCTGGCTGCCGAAATACCACCATAAGGCAAGATTAAAGAGCAAGTGTGTCAGAGAGAAATGCAATAGCGTTGGGCTTATCCAGCGCCATAACTCCAGATACTGATCACTGTTAGCTGGCCATGCTAATCCGTTCATAACATCCGGTATGCCTGCCATTGCCATCCAGAGGTAAACGAGGATACAAAGCAGAGTTATCGCAATAGTCAGGGGGCCAGACTGGTTTTTGAGCGTACTCAAATTCAGGTTGTTATGATATTTAAAGAAGCTGTCAGATTTGCCTGTTTGCCAACTGGCAGCTTGATAGCGTTCATTGAGTGGATCGCGAGCAAAGTGGCGAAGTTCCTCTTCAACCCGACTGAGTTGGCTATCATCCTCTAACCAGAGTTCAACTACTGACGGCTCATTGGTGGACTGCATGGTCAAATGAATGCCCTGCGTCGCCATATAATCAATAAAGGCCTGAGCCAGCCGAGGGTTAGATATTGAGGTTATATGGATCATTGCTCGTCTTATCTCTGCCTTAAGTTGAAGTTAATTGCATTATAATCAGCGTGTTAAAGGTTTATTGAGTATGGACAGCGTGAGGATAGTCTCTTTGCCAGACTTCAAAACCGCCATTGACACTATAAACGGTCTCAAAACCCATATTGATCAGGTACTGTGCTGCTCCTTGGCTGCTATGGCCGTGGTAACACATCACCATGACCGGTTGGTCAAAATCCGCTTCTTGTAGAAAGCTATTGAGTGTTTCATTTGTTAGGTGAAATGCACCGGTCGCGTGTCCGGCCTGGAAGCTTTGTGGATCGCGGATATCAACCATGACTGCGGTTTTATCGAGCCAATGTTGGTAAGCCTGTTCAGGAGTTATCGTTTGAAAATGGTCCATAAATACTCAACGTAGTTTCTAAAATTTTCATTTTTATATACCAATCTAACTTCAAGATGCGTGTGATTTCTCCCCGCGAAGCGGGGAGAAATCACGTTTCATATCGTGTTGTAAATTGCAACTTGAAGTTTAATGCGTATATATTCATTTCTTAATAGTCGTCAGGTCATACCTGACTGCCTTCCCAATATAACGATTGGGAAGGCGTAGATATAGAGATAGAAAATGTTAGAAACAGAAAAATGGTTAAAAATTGTCAAAATAAGAATGAAAAATCAGTAATATGAATGTTCACCGCGCTGATGCTCAGTCAGATCTTTTACACCTTTTAATTCAGGGAATGTCTGTAATAACTGTTTTTCGATCCCCTCTTTCAGAGTGACATCGACCATTGAACAGCCGTTACATCCACCGCCGAATTGCAGAATAGCATAACCTTCATCGGTGATTTCCATCAGGCTGACACGGCCACCATGTCCTGCAAGCTGTGGATTGATCTGCGATTGCAGGACATATTCAACACGATCAATCAGTGGGGCATCGTCCGCCACTTTACGCATTTTAGCGTTCGGGGCTTTCAGGGTCAGTTGGGAACCCAATTGATCGGTCACAAAATCAATGACGGCTTCTTCCAGAAAAGGTGCACTAATTTCATCAACATAAGCTGAGAGTTGATCGAACTTCAATTCGGTGTCAGTAGCTTCAACAGCATCCGGTGGGCAATAGGAAACACCGCATTCAGCGGTCGGCGTTCCTGGATTAATAACAAAGACGCGGATCTGTGTACCCGGTTCTTGGTTTGCCAGTAGCTTGGCAAAATGCGCTTGCGCTGCTTCAGTAATATTAATCATGTCATTTGCTCAATAGTTGACTGTTCTAGTTGGTTATAATACGCCCATTTATAAAGGAACTACAAGGTTCGGCATATTGCCCAAGCCTGTACAGAACGAGCACCAGCACGAATCATCAACTGTGAAGCTTCACGCAGTGTCGTGCCCGTGGTGATCACATCGTCGAAAATCGCGACATGTTGATCGGTAAAATCGCCCTGTAATTGGAAGGCTTGCTTAAGATTGGTTCTCCTTTGGGCGGCAGATAAGCCCCGCTGCGTGAGTGTAGCACGTGAGCGGCGTAAAAAATCCGGTTGATATGGACATTGCAGCCAACGTGATAGGGAACGGGTAATGAGTTCAATGTGATCGAAGCCACGTTGCCAGCGTTTTCTGTGATGCAGAGGAATGCCCAATATGCGATCTGGCTTATGCCAGCGGCCTTCACGATAGCCCTGCAACCAATGCAGCAGGAACAAACGCGCCAGCACGGAGGCGAGTTGTGGGGTATTGTTATATTTATAGCGTTGAATAAGCTGACTTAAAGGTGGGGTGTAATCCGTAATGGCTATCAAATATTGCCATGCAGGGGGACTCTTTACGCATCGTCCACAGGGAAAGTTGCCGGATTCAGCAGGCAGTGCACAGCGTGGACAGACAGGTTGCAACCGCCTTAAGTGACGGTGGCAGAGATAACAAATCCCATGATGGGCAAAATACAAATTTTGCTGGCATAGCCAACAGTATCCAACCATTGTTAGCATAGTTTCCTTCCTTGGTGACAAATAAAGTGAGAATAACAATGAATCAGTTGTTTTGGCAGACAATTGGCGATGCACCACGTGATCTTGTGATGCTGCACGGATGGGGTTTAAACGCTGAAGTTTGGCGCTCAGTGGAAACGCGATTGGCTTCGCATTTTCGTTTGCATCTGGTGGATTTGCCGGGTTATGGGCGTAGCCAAGCGTATTCGGCTATGTCATTGGCGGACATGGCAGAGATTGTCTGGCAGCAAGCGCCAGTAAATGCCTTGTGGCTAGGTTGGTCTTTAGGAGGGTTGGTGGCTAGCCGGATTGCTTTGGATCACCCGGCACACGTTGCGGGTTTGATCACGGTAGCTTCTTCGCCAAGATTTAGTGCTGATGGCGACTGGCCGGGGATTAAGCCGGAGGTCTTGAGGGCATTTGAGCATCAATTAAGTGCTGATTTTCAAAAGACGGTCGAACGTTTTCTGGCTTTGCAGACTTTGGGGACGGACAGTGCACGTCAGGATGCTCGTGTACTGAAATCAGTGATACTGAACCAGCCGATGCCGACAGTTGAGGTACTTAATGCCGGTTTGGAAATCCTGCGCACTGATGATCTAAGGGAGGAATTGTCCCAACTTCAATTACCTTTCCTGCGTCTATATGGTTATCTTGATGGTTTAGTACCGCGTAAAATTGCTTCACAGCTTGACAAGGCATGGCCACATACGCACTCCGTTATTATGCGCAACGCTGCTCATGCGCCTTTTATTTCCCATCCTGAGGAGTTTGTTGAGGCAGTAAAGAATTTTGTGGCAGGGTAGTCAATTGATGTTTCTTTATTGATAATTACCCATAGCATTAATTGTTATGGGTAATCGATAACTTATCTTGAGGAATAAATTTCAGTTACAATTTCAGGTGTATTGACCATGGTGTCGCGAATAGGGCAGTTTCTCTCGATAAAATCAATAAAATCTCGTATTTCTTGTTCGGTATTATCTGCTTTAATATAGAATTTTGATGTAATTTTGGAAAAACCAATTTTGGTGTTTTTATTTATACCTTTGACGCCATCAAGATCTAATTCACCCTCTAGTTCTATTTTGATATCGATCAGATTTATTTTATGGGCACTGGCAAAGCTTTTTGCCACCATCCCCTGACAAGCACCGAAAGCGGAAAGCAATGCTTCTACAGGCGTCATTGCTTCATTTTTTCCTCCCAAACTTTCCGGTTCATCTAAATGAAATAAAAAGTTTCGTGAGGAACATTTCATTTTCAGAGGACCTACAGACTCCACAGTTGCAGTAAATAACTCTTTAGACATATTATTATCCTTAGGTTATTAATAATGATATACACATTAAACTTCAAGTTGCAATTTACAACACGATATGAAGCGAGGAGACATCACGTGCATCTTGAAGTTAGATTGGTATAGAAATGCAACCCAGATAATAAGGGACTATCTTTTAGTTTTCAATTTTAACGGAAGTAATAAAATTTAGTTCTAGGGAATAATATTAATTATATTAAAACAGTGAGTGAATTTGTACTGAGAAAGCATTTTCCAAGAGTAAATAATAAATATTTTTTACGCTAATTTCTCATGTAAACTTTACTTTGTATGCGCATCTTGAAATTAAATTGGTATATTGCTGTTGGTTGACGACATACCCGCTAACCGATTAATCTAGAGTGCATTGCAAGTTAAGGTAGACTATATTCACTCACTGCTTTGTTGATAAGGATTGAGGCTATGCTATCAAATATTCAAGCTGCCCCTAAGTTTATCCGGCAATATAAACATGCTACTAGTGAATTAAACTTTATTTACAATGTATCAACTGAATGGCACCAACATCCCTGTATTCAACTCAGTCTATCTTTACATAGTCATGAATTGCTCACCTTATCAATACAGGATAAGATTCATTCCTCTCATGGTTTTCTTATTCGTTCAAATGTGATGCATAAGCTAGATTCATCCAATACTTGTAGCATTACATTGCTCATTGAACCGATCGATGAGCACTACCATTTATTTAGCCATCTCACGGAGGATCTGGCAGTTATTTCGCTGGGGTATGATGACATTGTGGCTGTAACGGATTATCTCATTAAGTCGTTTCTTTGTGGCGAAAAACCTGACACATTTACTATTTACTTGTTACTTAGCCCATATCTGCCATGCCATTGTCAGTTTGATAAACGTATTTTAAAAGCGGTTACGTTTATCGAATCGCTATCCGTAAAGCGGATTTCATCCCGCCAGGTCGCTGATAAAATTTACCTTTCTGAAAGCCGTTTTTTACATCTTTTTCGCGATCAAGTGGGAATTAATTTCCGCGCTTACTTGCTATGGTTACGTTTAAGTGATGCTATTGAAGAAATTTATATGACCGATTCTTTAACATTGGTTGCTAATAACTGCGGTTTTTCTGATACAGCTCATTTTAGTCGGACATGCAAAATGGCATATGGAATACGCCCTTCTGACCTTAAACATATAATCCAACAAAATCTACAGTTCGACTGTAACACTGCGCAATGCCGCTATAACATCAATAAACAAGCAATACATAATATTGCTGAGAGACAAAACCATCATGAAAAAGAAGCCAATCCCCGAATCATTTAGGTGATAAATTCGATCTGGACAACCAAAGAATCAAAATGAGTGCCAGAAAAATAAAACCAAAGAGCCAGAAAATTTCGTTAGCTGCCAGAATTAAACTCTGGTTAGTAATTTTCTTCGCGAGAAAAATAGTTGCCTGTAGGTCAGACAATCCCAGCAGCCTGATATCTTGATAAGCTAAATCAACAAGGACGTTATTTTGTGTGATGTTTTCAGTGAGCTGAGAATGGTGAACAGCCTCACGGCGCGACCACAATGTATTGGTTAACGATGTACCTATCGATATCGCCAGGGTTCGAAAGAAGTTAAACAAGCTGCCTGCCGAAGCGATCTTTTCCTGAGGGATATCAGATAAAATAATCATGTTGAGTGGCATAATAAAACAGGCAATCGCTATTCCCTGTACAAACTGTGGCCATGCTGCGCTGGAAAAATCCATCCCAGACTCAAAAGTATGCGCCCGCCAAAAAAAGCAGAAAGAGAAGACAATAAAGCTAAGGGTGACTAAATAGCGCATATCAATTTTGGCACCAAAGCGGCCAATAACCGGGGCCAGAAAAATGGGAAGGATGCCCAGAGGCGCTAATGCAAACCCTGCCCAAGTAGCGGTGTAACCAAAAACTGTCTGTAGTAACTGGGGTTGTAAGACTAAGACACCAATGTGCAATAGAAATGCCAAACTGATACAAATCGTGCCTACCGTAAAGTTACGAGATTTAAACAGGGATAAATCAACAATCGGGTTATCATCAGTCAGTTCCCAAATGACAAACAGGATGATACCTATCGTGGCAATGATAGCCAGTGCGATGATCTCATTGGAATTAAACCAATCTAGCTCCTTCCCTCTGTCTAACATCAGTTGTAAGCAGCCAACACCGACAACGAGTAGAACCAAGCCCACTGTATCAACCGGAATAATTTCAGTTTTGGTTTCGCGCTTATTTAACAGTAAATAAGTAATAAAAATAGCGACCAAACCAATGGGAACGTTGATTAAGAAAATCCATCCCCAGTGGACGTTATCACTAATCCATCCACCGAGGATAGGCCCACAAACTGGGGCTATAATGACGGTCATAGACCAAATGGCCAAAGCCATACTGTGTTGAGACTTAGGAAAATTTGCCAGCAACAAACTTTGTGATAAGGGGATGATAGGGCCTGAAACCGCGCCTTGTATAATTCGGGTAATAATGAGCATTTCAAGGCTATTGGAGATGCCACATAACCAAGAAGAAATAATGAAAAGCACGGTCGAAATGACAAACAGTCGCACTTCCCCCACGCGTTTTGCCAACCAACCCGTCAAAGGGATAGAGATCGCATTAGCAACACCAAATGACGTGATAACCCAAGTGCCTTGTGACACAGATGATCCAAGATCACCGGCAATGGTTGACAATGCTACGTTAGCAATCGTCAAATCCAAAATTTGCAGAAAAGCGATAATCGCCAGGGACAGGATTAACCACCAGCGCTGGCTGACTGATAAAAGTTCCATAGCTGTGTGATCCTTAATTTTCATGACTGGTATTGCTTTTTATGATTTGTTCAATAATTTCATCTATTTCTTTATTATCGAATGAGAGCACATCAGTCTGATAAATAATCCGTTGCGGAGTTTTGTTAGCCAGAGTTGTACCTTCTGTTTTTCTCGTATCAACAGTTGCATGCATTGATAAACCGATTCGTAATGGGTTAAGGGCAATTTGCTCCCGATCTAATTCAATACGTACAGGGAGGCGCTGTACCACTTTAATCCAGTTACCTGTCGCGTTCTGAGCGGGGAGGATAGAGAAAGCGCTGCCAGTTCCCATATCCATACCCGTAATCCGTCCCTGATAAGCCACACTATCACCATAAAAATCACTGATTAATTTGACGGGTTGCCCCAGACGCATATTAGTAAACTGTACTTCCTTAAAATTCGCTTCAACCCATAATTGGTCAGAAGGGACAATTATCATCAAGGGCGTAGATTGATTGATTTGGGCGCCGACCTGAACACTACGACGTGATACATACCCACTGACTGGCGCGTAAATTTTAGTACGTTGCAGGGACAACCAAGTTTCACGTAAATTGGATACCGCCTTTTCTATATTGGGCAGCTTCTCTAGCGGTGTTCCCATAATCAAAGCCTGATTAATCTTATACTGCTGTATAGCGACTTTTAAATCTGCTTTGGCAATATCAACAGCCTTACGAGCGTGATCCAGCTCTTCAACAGCAATGACATTGACCTTTCCTAATTTTTCCCGCCTTGCCAGATCACTTTTTAACTTGTCTAAAGTCAGCTGTTTTAATTCCACATTAGCCTGAAGCTTGGGGTTACTCAGGATAGTTTCTTGTGTTTCACGCACGGCTTGGGCTAACGCATGTTTACTCTTCCCGAAAGCATTTTCAGCATCAGCACTATCCAACGTTAACAGAAGGTCGCCTTGTTGAACGAAATCGGTGTTATCAACATAAATATTTTTTACGCTGCCATGGGTTTGTGACATAACTTGAATTTGATTACCGACAACATAAGCATTATCTGTTGATTGGTAGAAACGCAATACCATGTACCAATAAAGTAGGTAAGCTGCACCGGAGAACAAAAAAAATAATACAACAACAGAAAGTATTATTTTTCGCTTTTTATTATTTTTTGCTCCTTGTAGTGGCTCAGGCATAGTTTCAACTTTATTATTTCCCATGTTCGACTCCGATTAATTAAATTAATAAGCATATTCAAAATTTATACTGATATGCTACCGCCAGGCATCCCTATTTTTCATATGACTTGCATAGAATGAATTCCATACTTAGGTGTTATGCCCGCTAATACCTTGAAGGTACACGGTATCTTCATTTTATAACTTAATAACATGATTGGATTGAATAATCTGGCTGATGTGGAAGTGATGGAATGTTAAGTGAAATTTATGCAATAATGGCAAGGCAGGTAAGGAATGTATGTGAGTGATTTACAAAGTAAATAAAAATAGCCAGTTTATTCAAGCAAAATAAAAACACGATAGTTAAATTTGCTTTGGCAAAAAGTGCTTACACGAATTGCTTATATATCAATCCAACTTCAAGTTGCAGCTTGCAATCAATGTGATTGTTTATCTCTCCCCGCGTAGCGGGAAGAGATAAGAAGCATCTGGAAAGGCGATTGGTATACATATGATCTGCACAACTGCCGGAAAGCAATTAAAAAAATATATAATAACTATTAGGATAGATTACATGTTCAAATCGACTGAGCTGTATGAAAAAATAAAAGAAGTCAATGGTGACGCTATAAAATGGTTAATTACAAGTAGTAACTTTTTTTATAGTCTCTCAACTGAAGAACAACAAGAATTAAAAACCCATGTTATTAGAGATGCCTTTAAATACCATTTTGAAAATAATGCTTACTACCGTGAACAATGTGAAAAGAAAGGGGTAAAACCCAGTGATATTCAAAATTACACAGATTTAGTCAATATCCCAGTTATTCCTGTATCCACATTCAAATCTGCAAATAGCCATCGTCTTTTGAGTAAACCTCTTTCCAGCATTGAGCATGAAATGCGTTCGACAGGTACTAGTGGGATCCCGAGTGTTGCCCGTCGATGTGATGAAACAATGGACTATACTACCATAGGTCTTTATAACTCATTTCGTGACATGCTTAAACTCTCCAGTGGCGCGGGACTTTGTTTATGTCCTTCCACAGAGGAAATTCCTGAAATGGGAATGATCAAAGCATTTAATTGGTTGGCTGGGTTGCTGGATACAAATTGCTTTATGGTTAAGGAAGAGCGTTTTGTCCCAGAAGAAGCTGTCAGTCAATTAAACGAGTGGCAAGGAAAATTTACCCGCCATCTGATAGGGCCTCCATTCCTTATTCATCGCTTTATCAGTTTCTTAAAAGCGACAAATACTAAGTTGGAACTGGATAGCGGAAGTATGATCATTACACTTGGTGGTTGGAAGCGTTTCACTGGTGCCATGATCTCCCGTACCGAGTTTAATCAGGAGCTGGAAACTTGGTTAGGTATTCCAGCTAATCAGGTTCGTGATATGTACGGACTGGTCGAAGCCAACTTTTTGGCGATAGAGGATGAGTTTAACCAAAAACATATACCGCCTTATATTCATTTCTCTGTTCGTGATCCGGAAAATTTATCCCGAGAAGTGGCTGATGGTGAAACCGGTCAGCTTGTTATTTTTGATCCCATAGCACGCTCAACACCGGGCATGTTGTTGACTGAAGACATGATTTACCTGCGCACTGATCGTGATCCATCAGGGCGTAACTCGCAACGTATGCAATATGTTATGCGGGCGCCTTCTGCAACGGAATTCGGCTGCTGTGCTGTTAATCTGGAAAGTAAAATGTCTGCTGATGAACAAAGGGATGTATGCCCTGTTACTCAGTGAGGTCTAATCATGTTTAATGAAATTATCACTGATAACTTCTGTAATCCTGATTTTCAGGGCAGCCTGACAAATCCTGATATTCAGTTGAAGTTGGGTAACCCTGTGTGTGGGGATACAGTGAATATTGATTTGTCCTTGAGTGAAGAAGGGCGCATCAGTGCGGCCCGTTTTCAAGCTTGGGGATGTACGACTTCTTTAGCCATGTCTAACCAGTTTTGTCGCCAAGTTCAGGGAAGAACTCTGGCAGAGATCGCCCAATTAAGCACACAAGAGATCGACAGCATGTTGGGTAAGCTGCAACCTTCACAGCAGCATTGTCTGGAAATGTTGCACGCTCTTTTTCAGCAGGTAAGGGAGCATATATGACAATGTTGTACTTTGATTTCAATGCGACAACGCCACTGAGTCATAAGACAAAGACGGCAATTCAGGGCGTGTTGGATCAATTTGCCAATCCTTCCGGCAGATATCGTTTAAGCCAAAATCTGGTGACGTTGATTCATCAGGCAAAAGAGTCAATCGCTCAATTAGTGGGAGGTTCGCCAGAAAGGATCATTTTTACTTCTGGGGGGACAGAGAGCAATAATCTGGCTTTGCACAGTGTATTCAGCCAGCTTCCGGTTGGTCAATTGTCACGTTATCACGCCATCTGCTCCGCAATTGAACACTCTTCAATTCTGGAACCTCTGCGTTGGTACCAAGCGCAAGGCTTAAAGCTTACTGTCATTGAGCCGAGTAAAACAGGAAGAGTTGATCTGGACACCTTATGTCGTGCTATCACACCTCAAACGTGTTTCATCGCATTGATGGTAATCAACAATGAAACTGGCGTTATTCAACCTTACGATCAGCTTGCTTCCTGGCTGAAAGGAAAAGGTATCCATCTTCATCTCGATGCCATACAAGCGGTAGGAAAATGGCCGATAAGCCGTTTTGATGATATTCCACTAACTATTTCCTTTTCCGGGCATAAATTTTATGCCCCTAAAGGGGTGGGTGGGTTGTATTACAGCCAGCAAGTGAAAATCAATCCCTTACTACATGGAGGTGGGCAGGAACACGGCTTACGTAGTGGTACAGAAAACACATTAGGAATAGCCGGATTAGCGGCTGCCGCAAAAGAAGCTTATGAAGAATTGGTTCAACGCATTGATTACTGCCGTGAAATGAGAACGTACCTGCTTACTCAATTAGATAAGTTGGGTGTGAATTATCACGTAAATGGTGAGACCAATCCTGAATATCAGGCTCCATGGACATTAAATGTCAGTTTCCCTGGTATTAGGGCGGAAGCGTTAGCAAGCCGATTGGATTTATGCCACGGTATTTCTGTTTCTCTGGGGTCTGCTTGTAGCAATAACGCTCATTCACCTCAGCGTTCACATGTTTTACTTGCGATGCAATCTCCTCATGACTATATCGATAGTGCATTGCGGATCAGCTTTGGACATGTTACCGAGCGGCATGAAGTGAGTGTCTTGGCTAATGCCTTACAACAGGAAACACGGCATTTATTGGCCATTGCAGGAGAACAAAAAAGATGATGTTGGAGCATGCTCAAACACTATTATGCTGTTTTAAACATTATGCTTCACAGCAGCCAAATCAAATTGTATATCGCTTTTTACCTTCAGGAGATTCAGAGACGGTTACCCTGACTTGGCAAGAATTGGAACAACGTTCCCATCAACTTGCTTGTGCCCTCGTTGCTGGAGGACAACAAGGGAAAACGGTTATTCTGATGTACCCTGCTGGTCTGGAGTTTATTGTCGGATTATTAGCCTGTTTTAAAGCGGGGGCTATTGCTGTTCCATCCAATGTCGTTCGGGGAAGTCGCCATCTACAAAGGTTAACTCAGATCTTGAATGACTCAGAAGCGAAAGTGATTTTGACCACCTCAGAGTTAAGCAGGGTTTTATCAAATGAATTTCCTGATCTGGGGATCATGTATTACTCGGAAAATCAGCCGGTAGATGAAAGCACGGAACTTCCCTCAATCAGTCCGGGACAATTGGCTTTCCTACAATATACCTCTGGTTCCACCGATATTCCTAAAGGAGTGATGGTCACTCACGATAACTTAATCCATAACTTGCGGGCAATGAATAATACTTTTGGCTTGCATGAAGGGTTAGTCATTGGAGGCTGGATACCTCAGTTTCATGATATGGGGTTGGTAGGACATATTTTAATGACCATGGCACTCGGTGGACAATATAACTTCATGTCACCCTTGTCATTTATCCAGCGGCCATTACGTTGGTTACAGTTGATGCATGATTATAAAGCAGAATTCTGTTGTGCCCCTAATTTTGCTTACGACCTATGTGCTGACCAAGATTGCTCTGGACTTAATCTGGATCTGTCCCGCTGGCGTTGGGTGGGGAATGGTGCCGAGCCAGTCAGAAATGAAACGTTGATGCGTTTTTATCAGGCTGTTAAGGAATATGGATTTATTTATCAAAGCCAAATCCCCTGTTACGGTATGGCTGAAGCAACACTGGTAATCAGTTCATCCACAAGTGAGGATCTGCCACTGAGTTTCACGCTGTGCAGCGACAGTCTGGAAAAAGGGAAATTGGCCTTAAAACCTGGTGGGATTGCCATGCAAGCTTGTGGTCAAGTTGCACCTGATCACCGAGTCGTGATTGTTAACCCCGACACAAAAGTATTGTGTGAGCCTGATGAAATCGGTGAGATCTGGGTGCAGGGACCAAGTATTGCCATAGGATATTGGAATAATCCGCAACAGACTCAAGAGAACTTCATGGCCTATACGACCACTGGAGAAGGACCTTTTCTCCGTACTGGTGATCTTGGTTGTCTGTACCAACACCACTTGTTGATCACCGGCCGTTTGAAGGATTTGATTATTATCCGAGGGCGGAATATCTATCCACAGGACATTGAGTACACGGCTACTATGCAATCCACAGCCTTTCGTCCAGGAAAAGCAATTGCATTTGAACTTGGCCAGCGGGTTGTTGTCGCCATCGAGCTGCAAAAAAATGTGGAACAAGAACACAATTTCAGAGAATTGAGACGAAATGTAATTCAGGCACTCAATGCAGCGTTCGATATCGATATCGATATCGCTGACTTAGTGTTTATTCAAGCTAATAAATTGCCTACAACTAGCAGTGGAAAAGTACAACGAAAACTCTGCCGTTCGCTTTACTTGCAAGGCAAATTACAGTTAGCCAATGTGTTGTCTACCACCGAAACTCAAGGAGCATTAATATGACCGAGCTGGAATTAAAAGGCTGGCTGATTGAATATTTGACACCTTATTTCCAACGCCATGATATTCCTATCGGTGAACACGTTTCTTTCGATAGCCTTGGCTTGGATTCTGCAAGCAGGGTAACACTGATTAGTCAGTTAGAAAAAACATTACAGCGAAAATTGGATCCTATTCTTGGCTATGAATACCCCACTATCCACGCTCTGGCTGAACATATATTGCAATTGGAGCCGACGCCATGAAAATCGATTGCTTAATCGTTGGTGCAGGGCAAGCGGGGCTAACACTGGCTGTTACCCTTAACAAAAAAAATTAACACATTGATTCTGGAGCGAGACCAGCGTATTGGTGATGTTTGGCGTCGGCGCCCTGACAATATGTTGTTATTTACTTCCCGTATGATGAGCCAGCTGCCTGATTTTCCTTTGGCAGGTTCTCCTGATGGCTATCCGGGTAAGGATGAGATAGCGGATTATCTGGAACGTTACGCGCATCATCATAATCTACATGTATTGACGGGCATGCAGGTGATCAGTGTAAAACATCAAGATGGGGTGTTTACTCTGACCACGCAAAAAGGGGAGCAGTTTTCTGCTCCTTGTTTAGTTAATGCCACTGGTGCTAACCAAGTACCAATTATCCCTGAGATGGCGAGCGATTTATCTCCTTCTGTCCAGCAACTGACGGCTGATCGTTATCAGAACCCCGAGCAATTTCAGGCGGGGTCACGGATTGCTGTCATAGGTGATGGCGCCAGTGGCCGACAGATAGCACAAGAACTTTCTTCCACGATGAAGGTGACATTATTCTGTGGTTCCCCTCGCCCGCTTGTACCCAATCGGGTTATGGGTAAGGATTTGTTCTGGCTGCATAAGTCAAGGATATTGTATGCAAATACATCGAGCCTGGTCGGTAAAATAGTACAACGACGTAATCCACTTCCATGTGGTGAGCTTAATAACCAGCGTTTGTCTGCGCTTAATGTACAGATAGCGCCAAAATTAGTAAGGGCTGAAAACGAAACATTGTATGACCAACAAGGTAAAAAATATCGCATTGATGGATTGATTTGGTGTGTAGGGTATAAGGAAGTCACGGATTGGTTAACCTTGCCTGGCGTTAGCAATTCGCAAGGTTTTATCTGCGAAAGTGGTCATATTAATGGAGGAAAAACAGCTTATCCGGGGTTATTTATTGTAGGCAGAAAATGGCTCAGTAGCCGTAGTTCTGAATTATTACTTGGCGCAGCCAGAGATGCACAACGGGTCGCACAGTGGGTAGAACAAAAGCTGAAGTCTTAAACGCTTATTAGAAGGGACTTTTCTACAAGGTAATTATAGCGATAAGGCAGGGAGTTCCTTATTTTTTTACGGTAAGCTGATAGGCTTTAGTATCACATTTTTGTGTTTCCGGGCACTGCTTGCAGCCCCCGCTGAGGCAGGAGGAAGCATCCACTTCCTCCAGTTTACCCATTATGACAAGCTGCTTGAGCATGGCTTCCACCATTGGCAGCGGTGCTGAAAACTGATGGCTCAATGACCTGGCATCGGTACGCCCGTTGAGGGCAACAGCATCTCTGATTTTCAGCAGGTTAATCATTTATGGTTCCTCAATGGTTCCGACTAGTGACAGCTATTGTTTGAGCATTCGCAACGACGGTCTGTGGCGTTGTTGAATGTCACAGTGACTCGGCTGCGCGCGCGGCGTAAACCAATAACTATCAGAATGTTAAATAGGATCACGGCCAGAATGGTGATCAGGCTACTTTGTGGATGAGCTGAAAACGTTGTGATTTGATAAAACAGTGCTGACAGCGAATAAGCGACGTTTAATCCCCACAAAATCGAGAATATCATCCAGCCACGGCTGGTTTCACGGGCGATGGCGCCCATCACGGAAACACAAGGTACATACAGCAACACGAAAATCAGGTAACTGTAGGCGGAAATGGCAGAGCCGAATTTAGCGCTCATGGTGCCCATTGAGCTGCGATCCATGTTGCCATCACCTTTGCTGGCTTCAATTGGGTTAGAAAGTGCGCTCAAAGTGAAGGTTTCTTTCAGGCTATCCCACGTTTCTGCGACCGAATCTTTTAGTTGATCCAATAAATTAAATTCATCGGGATTAAAAGGCTCTTGAGCAAGGTTTTCTGCGGTATAGAGAGTATTTAGGGTTCCTACAACCACTTCTTTTGCCATCGCGCCAGTGATAAGCCCAACGGTGGCTTGCCAGTTATCGGAATGCACACCGATAGGTTGCAACACAGGTGTAAGCACTTTACTGACGGAGGCCAGCGCCGACTGGTTGATATTATCCACGGTCTTGCCGGAGAAGGAGAAACTGTTCAGGGCGCCAATCAACATGCTTGCTGCGACAATCACTTTACCTGCGCGTATGACAAAACCTTTCAGCCTTTGCCATGTCTGGAGCAGCAGGGTTTTGGCATGGGGAACGTGATAAACCGGCAGCTCCATAACAAATGGCGATGCTTCACCGCGCATCAGCGTGAATTTCAGCAGCAGCCCTGTCAGGATGGCAATGACAATCCCCAGGATATACAGGGAGAAAACGATGCTTGCTCCCTCTTTGCCGAAGAAGGCGGCAGCGAAGACGGCAAAGATCGCTAATCTTGCCCCGCAAGACATAAACGGTGCCATCATGATGGTAATCAAGCGCTCACGTGGGGCATCCAGTGTCCTTGAACCCATCACGGCAGGTACGTTACAACCAAAGCCCACAATCAAGGGGACAAAGGATTTACCCGGCAACCCCAGGGCTTGCATCAACCTGTCCATGACAAACGCCGCCCGCGCCATATAGCCGGAATCTTCCAGAAAAGAGAGGAACAGGTACATCATGCCAATTTGGGGTACCAGCGGCAGGACTGTATTGATACCCCCACCCACTCCTTGAGCAAGGAACACCGTTAACCAATTCGGGAAATGGAGAGTATGGCCAAGCCATTGCATTCCATCAATAAAAATGGCGGAGGAAGCGCCGTCAAAGATAGGCTGTAAGGCCCCTCCTATATTGATAGCCAGCACAAACATCAGATACATGACAAACAGGAAGATAGGCAGGCCCAACCAGCGGTTTAGGATAACGGTATCTAACGCTTGAGTTAGTTTGTTGGGTGTAGCTGTGCGGGTATCAATGACTGCCAGACAAATTTCACTGATGGTTTGGTAGCGTGCGCCTGCGATGATAAGGTCAGGTTCTTCAATTTGTTGTTTTTGCAAACGCTCTTTGCTTTCAGCCAATTGTGTGTGAGTCAGGTCGGATACCCCACGGCTGTAAATATCCCCTTCAAGGGCTTGCAAAGTCAGCCAGCGGCGCTGTTGTGGGGTAAATTTTTCTGCGATCTGGCGGGAAAGATGGGAAATCTCCTGCAATAACGCATCAGGGTAATTAACCTGTACAGGGTTGGTATGCTGTGGGTAATTGTCGATGGTTTTTTTTAGCGTATCTATCCCTGTGGCACGGGTTGAAACCAGTGGGATGACCGGACAGCCAAGGCGTTTTTCCAGTGCAGGAATATCAATATTGATGCGTTGATTTTGAGCGATATCCAGCATGTTCAATGCAATGATGCAGGGAACACCCAATTCAATTAATTGCAGTGAGAGATAAAGGTTACGTTCCAGATTAGACGCATCAACAACATTGATCAGCATATCTGCTTCACCACTAAGGATATAGTGGCAGGCGATTTGCTCATCAATGGAAGTTTGTTCGGAAATGGTGGTGAGCGAATAAGTACCGGGAAGGTCGACAAGTTCGATCTGATGGTTATCGGTGGTAAAGTGGCCGGTTTTGCGTTCTACGGTAACACCAGCCCAGTTTCCCACGCGTTGGTGAGAGCCAGTAAGCTGGTTAAAAAGCGTTGTTTTGCCGGCGTTGGGATTACCAATCAGGCCAATAGTTAATTGTTTCATCATACTTTCTGCCAATCAGGAAAGTGAATTTCGTACCCGAGTTATATTTTCAGTACCAAATTGACTTAGGGCCTTGCTAATTCAGATCTTCATGCAACATGAGAAATGCCAAGTCTTGTTTACGAAGGGTAAGGTTAACTCTGCGTGTTTCAATTTGTATTGGGTCGCCCAATGGAGCGAAGCGAATGACCTGAAATGTTGAGCCAGGTAACATGCCGAGTGACAATAATTTTTGTCGGTAAGCTGGGGTAATCTTTGGAGAAAATCCCAGAATTTTATATCTACGTTCTGGAATAAGAACCATATAAATCTCCACTCTAACTGAAAAAATAAGTGATTATAAGAATTATTATCCTCGATAATGGAAGAACCACAAGAAAAAAGTAGGGTAATTTCTCCGAATTATAGTTGTTAATGATAATAATAAGCAACTGCGATTCCGGTTATTGATATTGGATAATATGGAAATGAATTGATATTAATCAAATTAATGAAGAATTAATTAAAATATGCGGATGTTATCACTTATCCAAATTAATAACGTCAGCAATAAATAGAATCATTATGAAGAAAATCATCGATTTTTCGGATAGTAAAAAATCCTGAACTGACACAATTAGGCCAGTTCAGGAAATCATTTAATGAATCTAACGTTTTTTGTTAATTAACGTTTTTTACTAAAGGCGGCGGCCAATGCATCACTCATCGCGCTATTGGCTAAAGGCGCAGAACCTGAACGCGAAACAGGGCGGTTTCTGCCATTGCCGTTACGATTATTGCGATTTTGACGGTTGCCTTCTTGGGAGCTACGGCGTGCTTGAGTTTCACCAGGTTGCTCATCAAGACGCATGGTTAATGCAATACGCTTACGGTTGAGGTCAACATCCATCACCTTCACTTTCACGATGTCACCTGTCTTAACGATGGTGTGTGGATCTTCCACAAAGCGATCGGAGAGGGAAGAGATATGAACCAGACCATCCTGATGAACACCGATATCCACGAATGCACCAAAATTGGTCACGTTAGTTACCGTACCTTCCAAGATCATGCCTGCTTGCAGGTCGTTCATGGTTTCAACCCCATCGGCAAATGTAGCAGTCTTGAATTCAGGACGCGGATCGCGACCTGGTTTTTCCAGCTCTTTCAGGATATCGGTGACGGTCGGGAGCCCAAATTTTTCGGTCGTGAACTCCTGGGCGCTCAGGTTACGCAAATTAGCAGGGTTGCCCATCAGTTCAGACAAGGTCTGCTGGGTTGCGGCCAGGATTTTTTCAACGACGGGATAAGCTTCTGGGTGCACTGTTGAAACATCCAGCGGGTTATCACCTTGATTGATACGCAGGAAGCCTGCGCATTGCAGGAAGGCTTTTGGTCCCAGACGGGTCACTTTCAATAGCTGATTACGGTTGTCGAAACGACCGTTTTCATCGCGCCAGTTAACAATATTTTGAGCAACAGTGCGCGTCAGGCCAGCAACGCGAGTCAGTAAAGCGACAGAGGCGGTATTCAGGTCAACACCGACGCTGTTTACACAGTCTTCAACCACGTTATCCAGTTTTTTCGCCAGCAAAGTTTGGCTGACATCATGCTGGTATTGACCAACACCGATGGATTTAGGTTCGATTTTCACCAGCTCAGCCAGTGGATCTTGCAAGCGGCGAGCGATGGAGACGGCACCACGCAGGGAAACATCCAGATCAGGGAACTCTTGCGCAGCTAATTCAGATGCGGAATAGACAGAGGCTCCCGCTTCGCTGACGACCACTTTCTGTGCCTTAACGTCAGGATACTGTTTCTGAACGTTGACAAAGAAACGCTCTGTTTCACGGGATGCGGTGCCGTTGCCAATAGCAACCAGTTCCACTTGGTGTTTGGTGCACAGTGCTGCGACGGTAGCAGCCGCTTTGTTTTCCTGTCCGGTGTGCGGATAAATGGTATCGGTGGCAATCAGTTTGCCTGTCGCGTCAACCACGGCGACTTTTACCCCTGTACGCAAACCCGGGTCCAGGCCCATTGTTGCACGCATACCTGCAGGCGCAGCCATCAGCAAGTCATTCAGGTTACGGGCGAATACGTTAATAGCCTCGTTTTCGGCTTTCTCACGTAGTGTGCCCATGAGTTCGGTTTCCAGATGCAGCAGCACCTTGATGCGCCATGTCCAGCTCACCACAGCTTTGCGCCAATTGTCAGCCGGTGCATTGTTCAGGCGCAAATTCAGGTGATCGGTAATAATTTGTTCGCAGTGACTCTCTTTCGGTGCTTCCTCAAATTGTGGGTCCGCATTCAAAGAGAGTTGCAGGATACCTTCGTTCCGTCCACGGAACATGGCAAGGGCGCGGTGGGAAGGAACCGTCGCGATGGCTTCGTGGTGATCGAAATAATCGCTGAATTTCGCGCCTTCTTCCTCTTTACCTTCGATAACCTTAGAAACCAGGTGAGCATTTTTCCATAAATATTCACGTACCTTCGCCAGCAAGGTTGCATCTTCGGCAAAACGCTCCATCAGGATATAACGTGCGCCGTCCAATGCTGCCTTGGTATCAGCAACGCCCTTGTCAGTATTGACATAGGCCGCCGCTGCCAGTTCTGGCTCTTGTTGCGGATCTTGCCAAAGTAGATCGGCCAGAGGCTCCAATCCGGCTTCGATGGCTGTTTGTCCACGGGTACGGCGCTTAGGTTTATAAGGCAGGTACAGATCTTCTAACTCAGTCTTGCTGAGTGTCGCGTTAATCGCTTCTGCCAGCTCAACGGTTAGCTTTCCCTGTTCCTCAATTGATTTCAGGATAGTTTGACGGCGGCTGGACAGTTCACGCAGATAGCCGAGTCGGCTTTCGAGTTGGCGGAGCTGTGTGTCATCCAGACCACCGGTGGCCTCTTTACGGTAACGGGCGATAAAGGGAACCGTATTTCCCTCATCAAGCAGGGAAATGGCAGCTAGGATTTGCTGTGGTTGAGCCTGTAGCTCACCGGCAATGATTCGACTTAAAGATTCATTCATGGTCTGTTTTCTTCAACTTCTTTAGGGCCTGGAGATATCCTGCGACATCATCAGACAGAGCCGGATAAGATCAAATTTCATCTGAAACAGTATCGGCATGGTTCAAACTGGCTCCATTTATACGTGCTGAGCGCGATAATTTCCAGTTTAGCGCGATATTTCAATTATGTTGCAGCAGAATTCATCAAATATCTTCTGAGTTGGGATTGGGTTGATGAGAGTTGATAAGATATAGTACTGCGCCATTAATCATCTTTTCTCAAGTGAGTTTTTCATGGCCAAGAGTCACTATATTACCCGAGAGGGTTGGCATGTACTTGATCAGGAATTGAAATATCTTTGGAAAGTTGAACGCCCTAAAGTGACCCAAGCTGTTTCAGATGCTGCTGCATTGGGGGATCGTTCAGAGAATGCAGAGTACATTTATGGTAAAAAAAGGTTAAGGGAAATTGACCGCCGAGTGCGTTTTTTGTCCAAGCGTCTGGATATTCTGCAAATTGTCGATCCTGATCCGCGACAAGAAGGGAAAGTCTTTTTTGGGGCATGGGTAAAAGTTGAAAACGAGTATGAGGAAGAACACCTATTTCGTTTGGTGGGACCGGATGAATTCGATCCTGCAAAAAAATGGATTTCCATTGATTCTCCGGTGGCGAGGGCGTTACTGGGTAAGCAGGTTGATGATGAAGTCACGGTGATGACACCGAATGGCGTAGTGACTTATTGGATACTGGAAATTAGTTATCAGCCTTTGGCATAAGTTGCCTTAAAATACATGCGGTTAAGTTTCTATTAGCATTATGAGTTTTCTGTGAAAGTGATGGATGTTGCGGGCATGGAGCATCTTAGGAGCTGAAACATGCAAGAGAATTATAAAATCCTTGTTGTTGATGATGATATGCGCTTGCGGGCGTTACTGGAACGTTATTTATCCGAACAAGGATTCCAGGTGCGTAGTGCCGCAAATGCAGAACAGATGGATCGTTTATTGACCAGAGAATCCATCCAATTGATTGTACTGGATTTAATGTTGCCGGGTGAAGATGGGTTGTCTATTTGTCGCAGGCTGAGAAGTCAGCATAACGCGATCCCGATCATCATGATATCCGCGAAAGGGGAAGAGATTGATCGGATTGTTGGGCTTGAAATTGGCGCTGATGATTATCTTGCCAAGCCTTTTAACCCGCGTGAATTGTTAGCACGTATACGTGCTGTCCTGCGGCGACAGACGAAGGAACTGCCGGGGGCGCCGACGCCGGATAATGCAGTGATCAAGTTTGGGAAATTTAAACTTGATCTTGGAACACGTGAAATGTTTCATCGAGATGAGTTGTTACCTTTGACGAGTGGGGAATTTTCTGTGTTGAAGGTGCTGGTTTCTCACCCACGAGAGCCATTATCACGGGATAAGTTGATGAATTTGGCTCGGGGGCGAGAGTATGGTGCGATGGAGCGTTCCATTGATGTCCAGATTTCCCGTCTGCGCCGCCTGATTGAAGAAGATCCTACCCATCCACGTTATATCCAGACGGTCTGGGGGCTGGGATACGTTTTTGTTCCTGATGGAAACAAGGTATGAAAAAGCCCAGTGTGAAAAAGTTTTGGCTTTCTCTGCGTACTTTGTGTTTTCGTGTCCTGTACTTAGTGCTGGGCAGCTTGCTGTTCAGCACATTGATCACCTTACTGCTGGTGGTATTAGAAGCACTCCCTTTTAACGCGGTATTTCCCTATCTCTTTATCAGTGTTTTTGCGATGGCATTGTCTGTGTTTATGGTGTTCTGGCGATATTCCGCTATCCAGAAACACTCATTGAAGGCGATGCAAAAAGCCGTTATCGACATAAGAAAAGGAAGAAGAGGTTCATCAGTGCCTGAAATGGGGATGCCCGCGATTCGTGCCGTCATTAGGGCGCTTAACCAATTGTCGGTAGAGCTGAAATCACAGGAAAGCGATCAGGCGGTATTAATAGCTGGCGTAAGCCATGACTTGCGCACTCCGCTTACCCGTATCCGTCTGGCGATGGAAATGATGGAGGGAAAAGATGATTTTCTGACAGAATCTGTCCATCAGGACATTGAAGAGTGTAATGCCATGATTGATCAATTCATTGATTATCAGCGAGCGGGGCAGGAGATGCCGATGACATGCTGTGAATTGAATGGGTTGCTTGAAGAGGTGATTACAGCAGAGCAGCGTTGTGCCGCAGATACAGATATTGAAAATCGTTTAGCGACAAGTTCGATTTTCATTTTAGCCCATCCCTTTTCCATCAAACGTGTACTGGTCAATTTGTTTACTAATGCCCGTCGTTACGGCAATGGGTGGATCCGCATCAGTAGTGGCTCAACAGAAAAATTTGGCTGGTTTCAAGTTGAGGACAACGGCACTGGAATGACGAAAGAAGAAGCCGCTGTTTTATTCCAACCTTTTATGCAGGGAAATAATAGACGTGAAATAAATAGTGGTGTGGGGCTAGGGCTGGCGATCATCCGCCGTATCATTGATAGCCATGGGGGAGATATTCAGGTGGGGAGCAGTGAAAAACAGGGGCTGTCCATTCGTATATCTATTCCGTTGAATAAAAGATGAAAATCGCATTGAACGCGAAATAAGGTATTGTCGAAACCACCTGTCATAAAAATGTCATAATTCATACATCTTATTGTCATTGAATTCGCCTATTTTCATTATTGAATCATTTTGTTACCTAAAAATCAGACTGTCAGTGATACCTGACATTTGTGTTTCATTAATGATGCATATCCAGTAGGAAATCCAACAGGAGATAGTATGAAATTAATGCGTACCACCGTGGCGAGTATCATGGTTGCTGTATTTGCCATGACATCCCTGTCTTCATTCGCGGCCACCAGCCTGACCGGGGCGGGTGCGACGTTTCCTGCACCGATATATACCCAATGGGCGGATTCTTATCAGAAAGAAACGGGCAACAAAATCAATTATCAAGGCATTGGCTCTTCTGGTGGTGTAAAACAGATTGTTGCCAATACGGTCGATTTTGGTGCCTCTGATGCCCCACTTTCTGATGAAAAATTGGCGACTGATGGCTTATTCCAGTTTCCAACTGTCATCGGTGGGATTGTGCTGGCGGTGAACATTACCGGTGTTAAAGCCGGTCAGTTGGTTCTGGATGGTAAAACACTGGGTGATATTTATCTGGGTAATATCAAAAAATGGAATGATCCAGCGATTACCAAGCTGAATCCCGACCTCAAATTGCCAGAGCAAAATATCGCTGTGGTTCGCCGCGCTGACGGCTCAGGGACCTCCTATGTTTTCACGAGTTACCTGTCCAAAGTGAATAGCGATTGGAAACAAAAAGTCGGGACGGGTTCGACCGTCAAATGGCCAACAGGATTGGGCGGTAAAGGTAATGACGGGATTGCTGCATTTGTTCAGCGTCTGCCGGGCTCGATTGGTTATGTCGAATATGCCTATGCGAAGCAGAATCACCTGGCTTATACCAAATTGGTTTCAGCGGATGGTGCCGTGCTAGCGCCGACCGAAGAGAATTTTAGTGCAGCGGCCAAAGGTGCGGATTGGAACCGCAGTTTTGCGCAGGATCTGACAAACCAGAAAGGCGATCATGCGTGGCCAATTACCTCGACTACATACATTCTCATCCACAAAAAGCAGGCAAATGCTGCCAACGGTGCCGAAGTGCTGAAATTCTTCGATTGGGCTTATAACAATGGCAAACAACAGGCGAAAGATCTGGATTATGCCACCCTGCCGGAAGAAGTGGTCAGCCAGGTGCGTGCAGCATGGAAGAGCAATCTCTCCTTTTATTAAGGGGAAATAACCTAAAGTGAGAATGAAGCGTATGGCCGAACGGAAAACGGCACTGAAAGCACCGAGCAGAAAGGGTGACATTATTTTCAGCGCCTTGGTGAAGTTAGCGGCGCTGTTAACTTTATTTCTGCTGGGAGGCATTATCATTTCACTGATCATTGCTTCCTGGCCGAGTATACAAGCATTTGGTTTTGCTTTCTTATGGAGCAAAGAGTGGGATGCACCGGCAGGGGTATTTGGCGCATTGGTACCGATTTATGGCACATTGATGACTTCGTTAGTTGCCCTGATTATTGCGGTTCCCGTGAGTTTTGGTATTGCCCTGTTTCTGACAGAATTGTCACCAAACTGGTTAAAACGTCCATTGGGTATGGCGATTGAGTTATTGGCAGCGATCCCCAGTATTGTTTATGGCATGTGGGGGTTGTTTGTTTTCGCTCCGCTGTTTGCTACTTATTTCCAGCAACCCGTTGGTGATGTGCTCTCCAGCATTCCCATCGTAGGGGCGCTATTCTCCGGTCCTGCTTTTGGCATCGGCATTCTGGCGGCGGGTGTCATTCTTGCCATCATGATTATCCCCTATATCGCTTCTGTCATGCGCGATGTGTTTGAACAAACCCCCGTGATGATGAAAGAGTCGGCCTATGGCATCGGTTGTACAACATGGGAAGTGATTTGGCATATTGTCTTGCCTTATACCAGGAATGGTGTGATTGGCGGTGTGATGTTGGGACTTGGCCGGGCATTGGGAGAAACAATGGCAGTCACCTTTATTATCGGTAATACCTACCAACTTGATAGTTTGTCTCTGTATATGCCGGGGAACAGTATCACTTCTGCATTGGCAAATGAATTTGCTGAGGCTGAATCTGGCCTGCATACCGCCGCATTGATGGAACTGGGGCTGATCTTATTTGCCATCACCTTTATTGTGCTGGCGTTGTCAAAATTAATGATTATGAGTCTGGCAAAAAATGAGGGGCAGCGCTGAGATGACAACCGTCAATGAGCAACCTTCACATTTAGTCAATACAGTAAACGAAACGGAGATGAAAAGTCGTCGCCGTATGCAGTCATGGCGTCGTCAGAAAAATCGGCTGGCGCTGATGTTATCCATGATGACGATGGCATTCGGTTTATTCTGGCTGGGCTGGATTTTGATCTCCACCGTCACTAAAGGGATTGATGGCATGTCGCTGGCGTTGTTTACTGAAATGACACCGCCTCCGAATACCGAGGGCGGTGGGTTGGCAAACGCCATTGTGGGTAGCGGCTTGCTGATCTTCTGGGCGACGGTGTTTGGTACGCCATTGGGAATTATGGCAGGCATTTATCTGGCGGAGTATGGTCGCCATTCATGGCTGGCAGAAATCATCCGCTTTATTAATGACATCTTGCTTTCAGCCCCTTCGATTGTTGTCGGATTATTTGTCTACACCGTTGTGGTAACGAAGATGCAACATTTTTCAGGGTGGGCTGGAGTAATGGCACTGGCACTGTTGCAGATCCCTATTGTGATTCGCACGACGGAAAATATGCTGAAATTAGTGCCGGATAACTTGCGTGAAGCCGCTTATGCCTTGGGAACACCGAAATGGAAAATGATCTCTGCCATTACGTTGAAAGCTTCGATATCAGGCATTATGACCGGTGTGTTACTGGCTATTGCTCGTATCGCTGGTGAAACGGCTCCATTGTTGTTCACCTCGCTTTCCAACCAGTTCTGGAGTACCGATCTTAACCAACCGATGGCAAACTTGCCTGTCACCATTTTCAAGTTTGCCATGAGTCCATTCTCTGACTGGCAGCAGTTGGCATGGGCGGGAGTATTGCTGATCACCCTGTGTGTATTGCTCATTAATATTGTGGCGCGTGCGCTGTTTGCGAAGAAAAAGCACTAATATTTTTTCAACGGAATAAAAGCAGAAGGTATTCAAGAGATAAATATTGATGAATAAGGCTAATGACGTTATTTCAGTAAATAAAATCGCAGAAAGTAAAATTCAGGTGCGTGATCTGAATTTCTATTACAGCAAGTTTCATGCGTTGAAAAATATTACGCTGGATATTGCACAAAACAAGGTAACGGCATTCATCGGGCCATCGGGCTGTGGCAAGTCCACATTACTGCGTACTTTCAACAAAATGTATGAATTGTACGGAGATCAGCGCGCTGAAGGTGAAATTATTCTGGATGGCACCAATATCCTGACAGACACGCAAGATATTGCCTTGCTACGCGCCAAGGTTGGGATGGTTTTTCAGAAACCAACACCATTTCCGATGTCCATTTACGACAATATTGCTTTCGGGGTGCGCCTGTTTGAAAAACTGCCCAGAACAGAGATGGATGAACGAGTCCAATGGGCATTGACCAAAGCGGCATTGTGGAATGAAACCAAAGATAAATTACACCAGAGTGGGCATAGCCTTTCTGGTGGCCAGCAACAGCGTCTGTGCATCGCCCGTGGTATTGCCATTCGTCCAGAGATCTTGCTGTTGGATGAACCTTGTTCGGCACTTGATCCCATCTCGACAGGACGCATTGAAGAGTTAATTAGTGAACTGAAATCGGAATATACCGTCGTGATCGTCACCCACAATATGCAGCAGGCGGCTCGCTGTTCGGATTACACCGCATTTATGTACCTGGGTGAACTAATTGAATTTAGCGACACCGATAGATTATTCACCACACCGAAGATGAAACAGACCGAAGATTACATTACTGGCCGTTACGGTTAATACGGGGGATAGCAAAATATGGACAATCTGAATCTCAGCAAACATATCTCCGGTCAGTTCACTGCTGAACTGGAACATATTCGTACCGAATTGATGACAATGGGCGGTTTGGTGGAAGAACAGCTCAGTAAGGCGATTCTGGCGATGCACAACCAGGATGAAGTATTGGCACGGCAAGTGATTGAGGATGACCAGAAAGTCAATATGATGGAAGTGGCGATTGATGAAGCGTGTGTCCGCATCATTGCAAAACGCCAACCGACGGCCAGTGACCTGCGCCTGATCATGGTTATTTCAAAGACCATTGCTGAACTGGAGCGCATTGGCGATGTTGCCAATAAGATCTGTAAGACTGCGCTTGAAAGATTTTCACATCAACAGCAATCTTTGCTGGTTAGCCTGGAATCACTGGGGCGTCATACGATCCAAATGTTGCATGATGTGTTGGATGCCTTTGCCCGTATGGATCTGCAAGAAGCCATCCGTATCTACCGTGAAGACAAAAAAGTCGATCAGGAATACGAAAGTATTATCCGCCAGCTTATAACTTACATGATGGAAGATCCCAGAACCATTCCGAATGTTATGACGGCTCTCTTCTGCGCCCGCTCTATTGAGCGCATTGGTGACCGTTGCCAGAATATTTGTGAATTTATCTTCTATTACGTCAAAGGACAGGACTTTCGCCATATCGGTGGTGACAATTTGGAAAAATTACTGACCCAAAAAGAATAGTTATTATTCTAAAATTGAATAAATATAGTATTTTATATTATTTCAGGTGCTATATCTAAATTGATAGCTTTTGTTGATATATAAAAATTAATAACCAACAGGGGTGTACAATGAAGATTGGCAACAAATCTCGCGTAGCGGTTACTGCTCTGCTGACCAGCTTGGCATTGGTTTCAGGAGTGGCAAAAGCAGATAAACTTGATGATATTAAAAAAGCTGGCACGGTACGTATTGCAGTATTTGACAGTAACCCACCATTTGGTTTTATCGATCCGCAAACGAAAAAATTGGCAGGCTATGATGTCGATATCGCCAATGCGATTGCCAAAGATTTAGGGGTGAAGCTGGAGCTGCGACCAACGAATCCAGCAAACCGCATTCCTCTGCTTTCTTCCAAAAAAATTGACTTAATTGCTGCTAATTTCACGATCACTGATGAACGTGCAAAACAAGTTGATTTTTCCATCCCTTATTTTGCAACTGGTCAGAAATTCATTGCCCGCAAAGGTGTTTTGACCAAGCCGGACGATATTGCCAAACTGCGCATTGGTGCAGACAAGGGGACGGTGCAGGAAATCACCTTACGTGAGCGTTATCCAACAGCCAAAGTGATCTCATATGACGATACACCATTGGCATTTGCGGCTCTGAGAAATGGCAATGTCCAGGCGATCACGCAGGATGATGCGAAACTGGTCGGCTTGCTGGCAAACGTACCGGAAGCACAGAAAGCCGATTTTGAAATTTCCCCTTTTAGCATTACTCGTGAATATCAATCAGTTGCGGCCGCTAAAGGGGAAACGCGATTAGTTGATTCAGTTAACCAAACCTTACTGAAATTGGAAAAAGAGGGTGAAGCAGAGAAAATCTATAACCGCTGGTTTGGCCCGGAAACGAAATCCGCTCAACCGCGGGGTGATTTTAAATTTGCTCCGTTAGCAGATCAGGCAAAACAGTAATGTTTGTTTAGTGCTTCCATTTAAGAACACCAATTGATTAGCCCCGTTATTGCGGGGCTTTGCTGTTTGTTTATGCGGTGAATGATATGTTTGAGCAATTTATTACCGAGCATTTACTGGCTCCTGAATATCTTCTATGGCTTTGGCAGGGATTTCTGATCACCCTGTGGCTTTCTGCCTGTGTCATTATCTCCTCCACTTTATTGGGTTTTGTGATTGCCGCGATACGGGATAGCCAAATCAAGCCACTGCGCTGGCTGGTTACGGCTTACACTACGGTATTTCGTAACACGCCTTTGTTGGTACAGCTGTTTTTCTGGTATTTCGCTTCCGGGCAAATTTTGCCACAAGAGGCAATGATATGGCTGAACACGCCGCACGACACAATAATTTTCGGTCTGACACTGGAATGGCCATCCTTTGAATTTCTGGCGGGATTCATCGGACTCACTCTCTATTCAGCTCCGTTTGTTGCAGAAGAATTGCGTGCGGGCATTCAGGGCGTTGGACGCGGACAAAAATATGCAGCCCATGCATTGGGTTTAACAGGCTGGCAGGCCATGCGTCATGTTGTATTGCCACAGGCATTGAAAATAGCTATGCCACCCTTATTGGGGCAATACATGAATATTGTCAAAAATTCATCATTAACCATGGCGATTGGTGTGGCAGAACTCTCCTATGCTTCTCGTCAGGTGGAAACCCAATCTTTACAAACCTTTGAGGCATTTGGTGTGGCGACAGTGCTTTACATTGCCATTATTGCTGTGATGGAAGGCTGGGGACAATGGCGCCAACAGAGAACCTTGGCGAGAGGGTATTGATATGGATTTTACTGTTATTGCAGAAAACTGGCGTTACTTGTTATTAGGAACCTTTCCCGATGGGCCGTTGGAAGGGGCGGCATTGACGCTAGTAATCAGCATCATAGCGGGGACGATCTCCATCGTATTGGGTATTCTGGGTGGCGTTGCTCTGGCAATGTTGCGCGGTTTTTGGGCCAATTTATTGGCAGCAATACTGGGTTTCTTTCGCGCCATTCCGGTCATTATGCTGATTTTCTGGACATATTTCTTGTTGCCTGTCGTATTGGGGATGGAGATCCCTGAAATTACGACCGTTGTCTGTGCTTTGGCATTGATTACTTCGGCTTATTTAGCACATGGTGTCAAAGCGGGAATTTTAGCGATTGGTGATGGTCAATGGCGGGCAGGGTTATCACTGGGTTTCAATCGTTGGGAAGTCCTGTGGCATATCGTTTTGCCGCAGGCGTTGCGTATGATGGTGCCTTCATTTATCAATCAGTGGATTGCGTTAATCAAGGATACTTCATTGGCTTATATCGTTGGCGTGGCGGAATTGTCATTTTTGGCGACTCAAGTGAATAATCGCAGCATGGTTTATCCGATGGAAGTCTTTTTATTCGTTGCGTTGGTTTATTTTGTGATGTGTTTATCACTGGAATTGATTGCCAATTATGTTGCCCGTCACTTCTCAGTGAGGCGTAAAAGTACAAACAATATTCGGATTTTGACGTAAAAAGTTTTGACCGTGGCGCCTCAAAATTAATATCTGACAGATATTTTCATTGTTGTATTCATTCCCTGTTGTGAGGCAGGGATTGTTTATTTATATACTAATCGCCTTTCAATATGCGTCTTATATCTCCCCGCATGGCGGGGAGATATAAAAAATCACATTGATTTACAAGCTGGAATATTCTGTTAATCATTGTATTCAGGCTGAGGTTATTTATTATAAAAAATAATTAACTCCATGAACCGCTTCCGCCACCTACACCTGCTATAAGGGAGATTGCGAGACCGCCGAAGGAGCCAAGTAAATAGCTATCTGAATCAAAGAAATGTAAACCAAAGGATACAGGCGTTGCCTCAAAAGCGAAATGTACAGTATCAGAATAAAGAGTGTCTAGATCGTCTGTAAAAATAAATCCTTGTATAGTTGCAAAGCCAGGAGTCGTCAGCCCCCCTGCTTGCCCGCGAAAAGATTTTTTATTCTCAATAAAATCTGGGCGCAGGTAAAACTTCAGATAAAAAATCAAGCTTTCTACATGGCCTCCAGCCGAATATGCATCTACTTTTTGAGAGGCTATTTTTGTCACAGCTTCATTAATCTTTTTGGGTTCTAGCTTCCCTTGCATAGTTTGTTTAAAATTTTCAATAAGTTTTAGTTTTATTTCATTTTTTTCTAATTCGTTCATAATATTACCTCTTTTATAGTTTATTGAATGTAGAGAAAAAATAATATCTATACCCATCTCACTTCAAGATGCATATTGTTTCTCCCCGCGAAGCGGGGAGAAACAATGAGTTATGTTGTCTTATAATGAGCAACTTGAAAGGTAACGTGTATAAAATATATGAATATTATTATTTG
>NZ_JADEUF010000033.1 GCF_015163655.1 Xenorhabdus griffiniae
ATCATATCATTAATACCATATCACCTCATTTAAGCGGCTATGTCTTATTAGACTTTCGGTCTAATATGATCCATATCAAATTCAGGTCAATCCCCGTTTGTTACTATCAATGCGTGCTATGATTAATTAAGGACAAAGAGAGTGTTAGTATGAAAACTGACAACCCTTTCAATTTATTTTCACCTGCTGTAATGGCACAAATCGCTGATGACATTGGTGTATATAAAGTCAATAAACATCCCGCAGTGACTTATTTATCGGCAATCATGGCAGGTGTATTTATTTCCATTGCTTTTGTTTTTTATATTACGGCAACAACAGGAACCTCTTCCATTCCTTATGGGCTAGCTAAATTAACGGGTGGGATCTGTTTTTCCCTTGGTTTGACGTTGGTCGTTATCTGTGGCGTCGATCTCTTCACTTCCACTGTGTTGACGATCATTTCAAAAGCGACAGGGCGTATTACCTGGTCACAAATGTTCAAAAATTGGATTAACGTTTACATCGGTAATCTGATTGGCGCTCTGTTTTTCGTCGCTTTGATTTGGTATTCCGGCCAATATACTGTCGCCAATGGTACTTGGGGACTAAATGTATTGCAGACAGCCGATCATAAAATGCACCACTCCTTTATTGAGGCAGTATGTCTGGGCATTTTAGCCAATCTGATGGTATGTCTTGCTGTCTGGATGAGCTATGCCGGACGCAGTCTGATAGATAAGTTATTCGCGTTGATCCTGCCAATTGGCATGTTTGTCGCCAGCGGTTTTGAACACAGTATCGCTAATATGTTTTTGATTCCATTCGGGATCATTATCAAAAACTTCGCACCAGATGAATTTTGGCTGAAAACAGGAACAACCCCTGAACGATTTCCACAACTTAATGTTTCAAGCTTTATTACCGATAACCTGATCCCTGTCACGATAGGTAACATTATTGGTGGTGCGGTATTGGTTGGGTTGACTTATTGGTTGATTTATTTACGTGGCAGCAAAAAACATTAATTCGCCGCCAAGTCAAGTTTCTTAAAAGTTCCACTGTTAAAAGGTAGAAGTATCATGTCCGAGTTAAACGAAAAATTCTCAGTAGCATGGCAAGGCTTTAACGAGGGTAGCTGGCAGAATGAAGTCAACGTCCGTGATTTCATCCAAAAAAACTACACCCCATATGAAGGAGATGAATCATTCCTTGCGGGTGCCACAAAAGCAACAGACGCTTTGTGGGAAAAAGTCATGGAAGGTATCAAAATCGAAAACCTCACCCATGCACCGCTAGATTTTGATACTGACATTGCGTCTACAATTACCTCTCATGATGCAGGTTATATTGAAAAAGATCTGGAACAGATTGTTGGTCTGCAAACCGAAGCGCCACTGAAACGCGCCATTATTCCATTTGGTGGCATTAAAATGGTTGAAGGTTCTTGTAAAGCCTATAACCGCGAACTAGACCCAAAACTGAAACAAATTTTCACTGAGTATCGTAAGACTCATAATCAGGGGGTATTTGATGTTTACACCCCCGATATCCTGAAATGCCGTAAATCTGGTGTATTAACTGGTTTGCCTGATGCCTATGGCCGTGGACGCATCATCGGCGATTACCGTCGCGTTGCGTTGTATGGTATCGATTTCCTGCGTGATGAGAAGCTTGCTCAATTCACTTCTCTACAGGAAAACTTAGAAAATGGCGAAGATTTGGAAGCAACCATTCGCCTGCGCGAAGAACTTGCCGAACAGCATCATGCTCTTGGTCAAATCAAAGAGATGGCGGCTAAATATGGCTATGATATTGCTAACCCCGCAACCAATGCCAAAGAAGCCGTACAATGGACTTATTTCGCTTATCTGGCAGCCGTGAAATCCCAGAACGGTGCTGCAATGTCCTTTGGCCGTGTTTCTACCTTCCTGGATATCTACATTGAACGTGATATTCAAGCGGGTAAATTGACCGAACAACAGGCTCAAGAACTGATAGACCATTTGGTCATGAAATTGCGTATGGTACGTTTCTTGCGTACTCCAGAATATGATGAACTGTTCTCTGGTGACCCCATTTGGGCAACTGAATCGCTGGCGGGTATGGGTTTGGATGGCCGTACTCTGGTCACCAAGAACAGTTTCCGTTTCCTGCATACGCTATATACCATGGGACCATCCCCAGAGCCTAACATGACCATCCTGTGGTCTGAAAAACTGCCTATTAACTTTAAAAAGTTCGCAGCAAAAGTCTCGATCGATACTTCATCCCTGCAATATGAAAATGACGATCTGATGCGTCCTGACTTTGACAGCGATGATTACGCTATCGCGTGCTGTGTCAGCCCAATGGTGGTTGGTAAACAAATGCAGTTCTTCGGTGCCCGCGCAAACCTTGCAAAAACCATGCTATATGCCATCAACGGCGGTGTAGATGAAAAAATGAAAATGCAAGTTGGCCCGAAAGAAGAACCAATGAAAGACGCGGTGCTGGATTATGACAAGGTTATGGCGCGTATGGATCACTTCATGGATTGGCTGGCAAAACAGTATGTCACTGCCCTGAATATTATCCACTACATGCATGACAAATACAGCTATGAAGCTTCATTAATGGCACTGCACGATCGTGATGTATACCGTACCATGGCGTGTGGTATCGCAGGTCTGTCCGTTGCTGCTGACTCATTATCTGCCATTAAATATGCGAAAGTTTCCCCAATCCGCGATGAAGATGGCCTGGCGATTGATTTCAACATTGAAGGTGAATACCCACAATTCGGTAACAACGATCCGCGGGTCGATGATATCGCGTGTGATCTGGTTGAACGCTTCATGAAGAAAATTCAGAAGCTGCAAACATACCGCAATGCAGTTCCAACCCAGTCTGTGTTGACCATTACCTCAAACGTGGTTTATGGCAAAAAAACGGGGAATACTCCAGATGGACGTCGTGCTGGCGCACCATTCGGACCAGGTGCTAATCCAATGCACGGCCGTGATCAAAAAGGTGCGGTTGCTTCATTAACTTCGGTGGCGAAACTACCATTTGCCTATGCCAAAGATGGTATTTCGTACACTTTCTCTATCGTGCCGAATGCGCTGGGTAAAGATGATGAAGTCCGTAAAGCAAATCTGGCGGGCCTGATGGATGGTTATTTCCATCATGAAGCAGATATCGAAGGTGGTCAGCATCTGAACATTAACGTGATGAACCGCGAAATGCTGTTGGATGCTATGGAGGACCCTGAGAAATATCCACAATTGACTATTCGCGTATCGGGTTATGCTGTGCGGTTTAATTCTTTGACTAAAGAACAGCAACGGGACGTTATTACCCGTACATTTACTCAAACCATGTAATTATTAAAAATGACAGATAATAAAGGCTCCTTTCATCCTGGGGCCTTTATTAGCTTGCTAGTTTTGGAGAAGTCCTTTCATGTCCGTACTTGGCCGTATCCATTCTTTTGAATCTTGCGGAACCGTAGATGGTCCCGGTATTCGCTTTATCGCGTTTTTCCAGGGTTGCCTGATGCGCTGCCTCTATTGCCATAACCGCGATACTTGGGATACCCATGGCGGAAAAACCGTAACCGTTGAAGAATTAATAAAAGAAGCAACGACCTATCGCCATTTTATGAATGCTTCAGGGGGTGGAGTCACCGCTTCCGGTGGTGAAGCTATTCTTCAGGCTGAATTTGTTCGTGACTGGTTCAGGGCTTGTCATGAAGAGGGCATCCATACCTGCCTAGATACTAATGGCTTTGTTCGCCGTTATGATCCGGTGATCGATGAATTATTGGATGCTACCGATTTGGTTATGCTGGATTTAAAACAGCTTAATGATGATATTCACCAAAAATTAATTGGTGTATCCAATCATCGGACTCTCGAATTTGCACGTTACCTGGCAAAACGTAATCAAAAAACCTGGATCCGTTATGTTGTTGTTCCCGGTTGGTCTGATGACGATCAATCCGTTCGTTTACTTGGTGAATTCACCAAGGATATGAAAAATATTGAAAAAATAGAGTTATTACCTTATCACGAACTGGGTAAACATAAATGGATTGCCATGGGTGAGGACTATAAACTGGAAGGTGTTAAACCTCCTCCAAAAGAAACAATGGAGAGGATAAAAGATATTTTAAGAAGTTATGGGCACCACGTGATCTATTAGATTCATTCCCTCTTACATTGCTTGTTCCCTCTATTAATTATTGCAAACTTTGATCATATCAGACTAAATAGCGTTTCAAAATGATAGGAGTATTCCTTCCCCCGCGCGGTGTGCGAGGGAAGGAACCCCAACATCTGATACTCTCAGTATTATGAAAACCTATTTAGATATACCTGATATGATCAACATAACTTCAAATCAGAACAAGTTATACTCATTAAACTTCAAATTGCAATTTACAACACGGGGAGAAATCACACGCCTCTTGAAGTTAGATTGGTATACTCATAATGAGTGAAATATTTTATTCTAAAAACACACAATATCTGATACCAAAAATAAAATCATTTACTTTATGTAAAGATAAATTAGGAAATTAAGCCAAAATCACATCAGTATAATTAACAAAACAAACCGCATATATTCATTATTACCGATAGAAACATCTCTTTCTCCACCCATAAGAATTAAAATCAATACTTGTTGATTAATAATTTTTATATGATAATCCTTCCGCTTTCTATGACTAATTATGTTAATGAAATAGAAATAGAGAAAAATCAATTCAGTAATTGCTATTCAGTAAAATAAATCGGAAAAATATGGATACTCAAGATATGAATCTCAATTCAGGAGAGAATAGCGTCTCTCTGAGCAAGGAAAAAGATACATTCATTCCAGGTGGGCGTGCTGTAAAAGCAGGGACAGCAATAGAATGGATTGGTAATGCCTGGGAAATGTTTAAAGCAAAGCCAATGAAATGGATACTACTAACCTTAATCTATTTTGCTATAATGATAGCCTTGCAATTCATGCCTATCATCAGTATTGCCGCAGCGCTGTTTAGTCCAGTATTTATTGCTGGATTTATTGTTGCCAGTGAAAAACAACGAACAACGGGTGATTTTGATATAGAATTACTTTTCTATGGGTTTAAAAATAAGCTTGGCTCATTAGTTGCTGTTGGTGCGCTTGCCTTCGGCATAAATGTACTTGGTGTCATTGCTGCGTTTATATTTGCAGGAACAAGTCTATTTCAAATACTTTTGGCAGGACAAGATCCAGATCCGATGCTATTCGTGGGTAGTTTTTCTAGTTTAATGCTGGCATTCTTGGTGGTTCTGTTCTTTAACATCATTTCTCTTGCATTTAGTTGGTTTGCTCCAGCCCTGATTATCATTAATGGTTTAAAATTCGGCGAAGCAATATCAATGAGCTTGAATGTAGTAAAGAAAAACCTGCTTGATGGTTTCCTGTTCTTCTTACTGATGAGCGTTCTGACGTTTATTTCGGCAATTCCACTTGGTTTAGGTTTGCTTGTTACTTTACCTATGTATATGGCAACTTATTATACAACTTATCGCAGTATTTTTTATGCACCGGAAACCCAAGAGACAAAATCTCACTTAATCAGTTAAATATAAATAGGTTTTCATAATACTGAGAGTATCAGATGTTGGAGTTCCTTCCCCCGCTTTGCGGGAAGAAATCACGCGCATCTTGAAATTATTAGATTGGTATATATGCAAAAAGCGCCACATTTGGCGCTTTTTTATTAAGAATAAATGGTATTAGCCAATGTATTCCAATCCATTCATGTAAGGACGCAATGCTTCTGGAATTTCAATACGGCCATCCGCCTGCTGATAGTTTTCCATCACAGCAACCAGAGTACGACCCACCGCAAGACCAGAACCATTCAATGTATGTACCAACTGAGTTTTCTTGTCATCTTTACCACGGAAACGCGCTTGCATACGACGAGCCTGAAAATCCCACATGTTAGAACAAGAGGAAATTTCACGGTAAGTATTTTGCGCTGGTAGCCAAACTTCCAAATCGTAAGTTTTTCTTGCGCTTGCTCCCATATCACCCGTGCACAGCAGCATCTTACGGTAAGGAATATTCAGTAACTGCAATACTTTCTCAGCGTGTCCTGTCAATTCTTCCAGGGCTTCCATGGATTTTTCTGGATGAACAACCTGAACCAACTCAACTTTATCAAACTGGTGCATACGGATAAGTCCACGGGTATCACGGCCATAAGAACCTGCTTCAGAACGGAAGCAAGGTGTATGCGCCGTCATCTTCAATGGCAATACGCTTTCATCCAAAATTTCATCACGCACTAAGTTAGTGACCGGAACTTCCGCAGTTGGAATCAAAGCATAATGGCTGCCAGATTCTTCTTCCAATGGTTTGGTATGGAACAGATCTTCACCAAACTTAGGTAACTGACCTGTACCATATAAAGAATCATGGTTAACCAGATAAGGGACGTAAGTTTCCAGATAGCCATGCTGCTCTGTATGCAGATCTAGCATGAACTGGGTGATGGCGCGGTGCAGACGAGCAATCTGCCCTTTCATTACAACAAAACGTGAGCCAGTCAATTTAACCGCAGCCGCAAAATCAAGGCCACCAGTCAGTTCACCCAGCGATACATGGTCTTTGATTTCAAAGTCATATTGGCGTGGTTCACCCCAACGACTCACTTCCAGGTTATCACTGTCATCTTTTCCGTCAGGAGAAGAATCATCAGGAATGTTCGGCATACTTAATGCGATACTACGGATCTCAGCTTGTAAAGTGTCCAGTTCAGCTTTTGCTGAATCCAATTTTTCTCCCAATTGATTCACTTCCTGACGCAGTGGTTCAATATCTTCACCACGCGCTTTCGCTGCACCAATAGCCTTCGATCGGGAATTACGTTCTGCTTGCAGGGTTTCAGTTTCAACTTGTAAAACTTTGCGGCGCTCTTCTAATTTGCGCAGCATCTCCACATCAAGGGTATAACCCCTGCGAGCCAGTTTTTCGGCGACTGCGTCTAGCTCATTACGCAGTATATTTGGATCGAGCATGCTAGTCCTGTGCTTGTTGTTATTGAAAAATGGTTATTGAAAAATTGTCAAAAACTACAGCTTTTCGCTGTAATTTAGCATTGTTGGATATAAACCTTACCGTATCAGGAAAATTAACGATAGCGTTTTATTGGGCTATTTTGATCCTGTTCCAGAAGCCAGTTTAACTTTTCACCTATCTTACCTTCCAGCCCTCTGGCACTCGGGTAATAATAACGTGTTTGTTGCATTTCTGGTGGAAAATAGACTTCACCGGCGGCATATGCATTCGCTTCATCATGGGCATAGCGATACTCGTCACCAAACCCAATTTCCTTCATCAGCTTAGTCGGGGCATTACGCAAATGAGCAGGAACATCATAATCTGGTTTGTTTTGCGCATCCGCCATAGCTGCCTTGAATGCGGTATAAACAGCATTACTTTTCGGTGCACAAGCAAGATAAACAATTGCCTGTGCGATCGCCCTTTCGCCTTCAGCCGCTCCTACACGCGTAAAACAATCCCATGCAGCAATAGCGATCTGCATTGCACGTGGATCAGCATTACCTACATCTTCAGAAGCGATAGCCAGCAACCGACGGGCAACATAAAGGGGATCACCGCCTGCGGTAATAATTCGGGCGTACCAATAAAGCGCAGCATCAGGTGCCGAACCACGGATTGATTTATGCAAAGCAGAAATTAAATCGTAATATCGGTCACCTTTATTATCAAACCTGGCACTCCTTTCCCCGCTCACTTCTTTCAGTAATTCCGGCGTCAAAACCCGCTGCCCTTGCGCATTGGTTTCTGCCATGTCCGCCATCATTTCCAGCAAATTCAGTGAACGGCGTGCGTCTCCCGCCACAAGCTCTGCTATCATTTGGCGAGTATTATCTGGTAATACAATATTTTGCCCGCCAACGCCACGCTCAGTATCATTAATGGCCTGAATAAGCACTTGTTCAATTTCTGCCGTCGAAAGTGATTTCAATAAATAGACACGAGCCCGTGACAACAAAGCTGAATTTAATTCGAAAGAAGGATTTTCAGTGGTTGCACCAATAAATGTGATGGTGCCGTCTTCAATATGTGGTAAAAACGCATCCTGCTGACTTTTATTAAATCGATGAACTTCATCAACAAATAAAATCGTTCTGCGCCCTGCGTTACGATTTTGTCGTGCTCTTTCTATGGATTCACGAATTTCTTTTATGCCAGAAGTGACTGCCGAAATACGTTCAATATCAGCTTGCGCGTAATAACCAATAATTTCAGCCAGTGTTGTTTTTCCTGTTCCGGGCGGTCCCCATAAAATCATAGAATGAAGATGACCTGCCTGGATTGCTCGCGGCAAAGGTTTTCCTTCTGCCAGTAAGTGTTGCTGGCCGATATACTGATCTAATGTGACTGGCCGCATTCTTGCGGCCAGTGGCTGAAATTCATTTTGTGAAAAATCGAAAGAAAGAGTGTTCACTTAAACCTCACTGGCGTTGATCATCCAGCGTGACACCTTCCGGTACGGTGAATTTGAATTTTTCCGCACCCACGTTGACATTTTGCTGCCCTTTCAATTGGTAAGCACTTTTTTGCCCATCCTGTTCAACAGCAGTAAATTTTTGGATTGTTCCATCCGGTGTCACGGTAATTGAAAAATGTTTTAAATTGCCATTGGCATTACGAGGCGTCAGCTCAAAGCTATTACCGTTTTGCATAACCTTGTACTGTTTCCAGTCAGCAGGATCATTACGCGCAATCAGCATAAATGGCGTATTTCCCGTTGCTTCTTTTAACCAATTCGCCGTCACCTGTTCAACAAAAGGATTATAAAACCACAGTGTCTTACCGTCAGAAACCAAAACACTCTCATCAGGTGACGTCATATGCCAGTTAAACAAATTAGGGCGTTTGATCCAAAGATCCCCTTCCCCTTTTTGGATCGTTGAACCCTCATTGCTAGTCACTGTTTGAGTAAAACTTGCATGAAAACTATTCACTTTTCCCAAACGCCCTTGCAGATCCTGCGTCGCATCAGCCCAAGCAGAACCTATGCTCACACCCATCATCAGGCAACCAATCAACATCAGTTTTTTCATGTGCGAGATACCTTCAATTCGTTTTATTATCAGCCATCAATTGCCGATACGGTTTACATTTCACAGCGATAATTAATGTTCGTGGGGCGGAGGCGCCAAAACTTCACGATTGCCATTATGCCCAGGTGCACTCACTATCTGTTGTGCTTCCATTTGTTCGACAATCCGAGCTGCGCGGTTATATCCAATCCGAAATTGACGTTGCACGCCCGAAATAGAGACACGACGTTTTTCGACCACAAATTCAACCGCTTGATCAAACAGGGGATCGAGCTCTTCATCGCTATCAAATCCCATACTGCCTTCATTCTCTTCTCCCCCTTTGACAATGCTGTCTATATATTGAGGGCGGCCACGAGCTTTCCAGTCATTCACAACTTCATGCACTTCTTGATCGCGCACAAATGCTCCATGAACACGTACAGGAATGGAAGAGTTTGGTGCCAAATAAAGCATGTCCCCCATACCAAGCAATGATTCTGCACCACCTTGATCAAGAATGGTACGGGAATCTATTTTACTGGATACTGTAAATGCAATGCGTGTCGGAATATTGGCCTTAATCAGTCCGGTGATAATATCAACAGAAGGACGCTGAGTTGCCAATACTAAGTGGATACCTGCCGCCCGTGCTTTCTGAGCCAAACGTGCAATTAGTTCTTCCACCTTTTTCCCGACTGTCATCATTAAATCAGCAAATTCATCAACCATAACAACGATATAAGGCTCTTTTTTCAGCATAGGATGCGTTACATCCATACTGTCACCTGGTTTCCAGAACGGATCAGGGATCGGTCGCCCCATATTTTCGGCTTGCTTGATCTTGTCGTTATAGCCCGCAATGTTGCGCACTCCCAAAGCTGACATCAGCTTATAACGTCGCTCCATTTCATTTACGCACCAACGCAATGCATTGGCTGCATCTTTCATATCAGTGACAACTTCGGTCAATAAATGTGGAATGCCCTCGTAAACCGATAACTCAAGCATTTTCGGATCAATCATAATAAAGCGAACATCCTCTGGTTTCGCTTTATACAGAATACTGAGGATCATCGCATTGACCCCTACCGATTTACCCGAACCTGTCGTTCCTGCTACCAGTAAGTGAGGCATCTTACCCAAGTCAGCCACAACTGGCTGTCCTGCAATGTCTTTTCCTAATACGATAGTTAACGGTGAAGGGTTATCACGGAATTTCTCACAGTCCAAAACTTCCCGCAGATAAACTGTTTGGCGTTTTTTATTGGGTAATTCCAAACCAACATAAGGTCTGCCCGGAATAACTTCCACGATACGAACCGCTACCGCTGAAAGTGAACGAGCAAGATCACGTGCTAAGTTAGAAATACGCGAAGCTTTCACCCCAGGCGCTAAATCTAATTCAAATCGTGTAATAACAGGCCCGGGAGAGAACCCAACAACATCCGCTTTAACGCGATAATCATTCAAACGCGCTTCAATGAGACGCGAGGTTTGCTCAAGCGCAAACATATCAACCGGTTCTTCTTCCGCCGGTGGTTCGGCCAAAAGATCCAAAGAAGGCATCGGCGTCGTTGGTTTTGGCAATGGCTGATCATTGCGTATCAAAAATGGATGGAACAAGCTATCTTGCTGCGGTTGCTGCGGTTGCTGCGGTTGCTGCGGTTGCTGCGGTTGCTGCGGTTGCTGCGGTTGCTGCACAAAAATATGCTGATCTCTCGATTCATGAGAATCAAGAGGAGTCGCTATATTTTTTTCCTGAACTTGTTGATTCAGTGGCTCTGCTGGCATAAATACAAATTCAGCAGGCTCAGGTTGATTTAGTTGGTAACGTTCACGTTGCTGTTGCTCAAATGCTATCCGCAACGCTTCTTCCTGCGCTTTTTGTTCATCGATTATGGGCTGTTCGTTTACTATTTGTTCGTCTATGATCTGCTTATCTGCGCTATTTCTTGTAGACTCATCAGCTACCTTTGGTTGCTTATGTATCAGCGTACTTGCTTCACGAGACTCTGACTCTCTGTTTCCTTCCTCAAAATCAGCACCATAGCGATCACGTTGCTGCTTGAGAAATTGCTGACGCAACATGTCTTGCTGTTGGGCATCCATTCGCTGTTCATTAGCTTCTGCAACCTGCTCATTCTGCCTCTCTTTCTCTTTCCGTTGCATGTGTTCTGCCAAACGGTGAGAAGGCACTTTAATACCATACAATTCGCGACGGGTTGGGATCCTTACAGGATTAGGGCGTGGCATTTCAGGCCCAATACCTTGTTTAATCTGTGGATTTTTTGTCACAGCCGCAGAGGTCGCGATATCCGTTGTCGCATCTTTTAAATTGACATTATCCTTTGCAGGAAGAGTAAACGTATCTGTTACATTATCATCTTGTAAATGCGTATTCGTGCCAGCAGAACTGTTTGTGGATAGATTTGAAATAGCCTGAGAAAAGTCATCGGATTGTGGATTTGTATCTGATTGATCATCATCTGGCAATTCAAAAGAATAGTGAACAGGTTCTTGTTCCTGAGGTTGCTCCAATGCTGGAGAGGTTAATACAGTCTGTAACGCTGGATCTGTATCAGCTAATTCGGCTAACGTTGGAGCTGTCAGTAATACATCATCTTCATCTAGCGTTTCAGTAGATATAACCATTTCATGTTTATCTGCCTGCTCCGCATGTTTTTGTTCACTGGCTGAGCGTTCGGAAGCTAACGTATTTTCTAAATCATTTTCATCATATTCAGCATTATTGCGACTACGATTGACAACAAAACTCAGTGAATCCAGAATCACTGCACCAATTTTTTCTGCAATCGTAAGCCATGACCATCCGGTAAACAATGTGAACCCAACGCCCCACATACCAAGCAGAGCCAAAGTTGCCCCCAGGATGTTAAACCAAGGCAGAATCGCATTGCCGAACAAATTACCAATGACGCCACCAGCAGCAAAATCATTTAAATCATCAAGATTGAGGGCAGCCAAACCACATGATGTCAGTATCAGGGCCAAAGCACCAATGACACGTAATGCAAGTGTGAAGAAATCAATGTACTCTTGCCTATCTTTCTGACGGAAAGCATTCCAACAACCTAACAACATAAACGGCGGGACTGCATAGGCAAGAATACCAAATGCCGAGAATAGCGTGTCAGATAACCAAGCACCAACACTACCACCCCAATTGTGGACGGGTTCATGCCATGATGTCTGTGACCAACTGGGATCAGATGGATTAAAGCTGATAAGCACTACCATCAAGTACACAGCACAGATAGCAATAACCAACAGAACGGCTTCCAGAAGCCGGTGGCCACTGCTTATCTTCTTTAACTTAACACGTTTGTCTTCTGTATATTCCTGGTTCAAGAAAGGCTCTCCAGGTTTTTCTGTTGATTAAACGGAACAACGCTGAGGGAAGCTCAGCGTTGAAACTGTATGCATAAACAGGAGTGTACCTAAGTTTTTCCTGTTTTGCATCTGTACATTTTAGATGAAAGCTTAACGAGTCTTAATCACTAAACGATTACTCTGCTTCACTTCTTCCATTACAACATAAGTACGGGTGTCATTAACACCAGGAAGACGTAACAGAGTTTCTCCGAGCAATTTACGATATGCAGACATATCTGGCACGCGTGTTTTCAGCAAGTAGTCAAAATCACCAGAAACTAAATGACATTCTTGGATTTCTTCTAGTTTCTGAACAGCAGTATTGAATTGTTCAAATACATCTGCTGCACCGCGGTTCAGAGTAATTTCAACAAATACCAGCAATGATGCATCCAAATAATGAGGATTCAGCAAAGCCGTATAGCCAGAGATAAAGCCCTGACGCTCTAAACGACGCACACGCTCCAGGCAAGGGGTTGGTGACAAACCAACTCTCTTGGATAATTCCACGTTAGAAATACGGCCATCTTTTTGCAACTCGTTAAGGATATTACGATCTATACGATCAAGATCTTTTCCTGGACGCTTTTTATTATCTATCATCTTATTGCTCTCTCTTTAATATTCCTACACCTAAAACATTTTCCCTATCTCTTTCAACCAGTTGAGCTGGAAAAGATGTCTTCAAAGGTTAACGCTTAATCTGTAACCAAGGTTTAAGGACTACTACAACTCTAGAAACAATCTTCCAGAATACAATTTCCCAGACCATTATCTCCCAGAATTCGATTAATTATCCCTTTTGCTTTCCAAGTTGCTGCTATGTTAGCTGTGCTCATTCACCCCAATCACTCAGTTACTCATATATCAGCCACTCATCACTTATATTAGTTTCTATGCGCTTGAGGTTTTGTTCCCTTGCCGCCGCACTACAACTTGAAATCCATTAGGAATACGACACGATTACCAGAACTTTGTCTCTCAGAAACATCATTTCCCAGAACACTATCTCTCAAGATACTAGCTCCAAAAACACTAGGTTTTTCAGAAACAGCTTAACGGCAATTTTTATATTCTATGAGAAAATCACCCACACTAGTTTGTCTATTTTATAGAAACAATTGATTAGCAAGAGAGATAATTATCTCTTACACAGATGTTTTCGCAAATGCACAGCCGATTGTCAAAGTAAATGAACCAAAATCAGAACAACCTACCAAATAAATTTTCAGTAAATCGTTTCGATAGCTTGTTTTATGTCTCATATGTATAAATGGCGTTCAATTCAGAAAGTTAAACAATCATTTCTTACAATACGATTACATCATAGTTACTATCTATCGGTAAAATCGTTAATAACATGAATATTTTATCTGATAATTGCTTTTTTTAACTTATTATTTCTCCTACAATCCCCAAATCTGCAATATGCGATAATGGAAATGAGGTATTCATGAGCACAGCCAAACACAGTAAACTTATCATTCTTGGCTCAGGTCCTGCTGGTTATACCGCTGCTGTGTATGCAGCCCGCGCTAACCTAAATCCCGTCCTCATTACTGGGGTTGAAAAAGGCGGCCAATTGACCACCACGACTGAGGTTGAAAACTGGCCCGGCGATCCTGAAGGGCTGACTGGCCCTGGCTTGATGGAGCGCATGTTCCAACACGCCGAAAAATTTCAAACAGAAATTATTTCTGATCATATTCAGAAAGTTGATTTCTCAAATAGACCATTCCGCTTATTTGGTGATGATCAGGAATATACCTGCGATGCTTTAATCATCGCGACAGGTGCTTCAGCCCGTTATCTCGGATTGCCTTCGGAAGAAGCTTTCAAAGGCCGTGGTGTATCGGCTTGTGCAACATGTGATGGATTTTTCTATCGCAAACAAAAGGTTGCCGTAGTTGGTGGAGGCAATACCGCCGTTGAAGAAGCACTGTACTTGGCAAACATTGCCTCTGAAGTACATTTGATTCATCGCCGTGATACTTTCCGTTCAGAGAAAATCCTGATTGACCGTATGATGGAAAAAGTGAAGAACGGCAACATTATTCTGCATACTGATCGTACGTTGGATGAGGTTCTGGGTGATGATATGGGTGTGACAGGCATCCGCATTCGTGATACGAAAAGTGATAATACCGAAGAACTGGATGTTACCGGCGTTTTCATCGCCATCGGCCATAGTCCAAACACGGGTATCTTTGACGGTCAACTGGAACTGGAAAACGGCTATATCAAAGTCCAATCTGGCTTGCATGGTAATGCCACCCAGACTTCTATTCTAGGTATCTTTGCCGCTGGAGATGTTATGGATCATGTGTATCGCCAGGCCATCACTTCAGCAGGTACAGGCTGTATGGCGGCACTGGATGCCGAACGTTTCCTTGACGGGCTGGCAACCAAATAATCTATCTTTCCCTAAAGCGCTATTCCGGTAGCGCTTTTTAACAGGTAACATACAGCTTGTTTTGATATTCCGTATCATCACCCGCTAATCAGAAATTTTTCTTATGGACAAAACAAGACAATCTGAACTTGTTCGATGGCTAAAACAGCAAACTGCACCTGCCCGTCGGTGGCTTCGTTTATCAATGCTGCTTGGCTTAATCAGTGGATTGCTGATTATTTCCCAAGCCTGGCTCTTGGCGACAATTCTGCAAGCCCTGATTATGGACAATGTTCCCCGTGAAAACCTTATTGACCAATTTCTCATGTTGGCTGCAACTTTTACATTACGGGCGATTGTCAATGCCGTTCGGGAACGTGTCGGATTTATTTGTGGCAAAGTTGTACGCCAACAAATTCGCAATATGGTATTGGATAAACTTGAACAACTAGGCCCAATGTGGGTTAAGGGGAAACCCGCCGGCAGTTGGGCAACCATTATCCTGGAGCAGATAGAAGACATGCAGGATTTCTATTCTCGCTATCTACCGCAAATTGCTCTTGCTACCATGATCCCTATCTTAATCCTGGTTACTGTATTTCCAATTAATTGGGCCGCAGGATTGATTTTATTTGTAACCGCGCCATTGATTCCGCTATTTATGGCATTGGTGGGGTTAGGCGCCGCAGATGCCAATCGGCGCAATTTTGTTGCCCTCAGCCGTTTAAGCGGTAATTTTCTCGATCGTTTACGGGGTTTGGAAACTTTACGCCTGTTCCATCGAGGAGAAGCGGAAGTTGAACAAATCACCGAGTCAACAGAAAGTTTTCGCCGCAGAACGATGGAAGTTCTGCGCATGGCATTTTTATCTTCGGCGGTTTTAGAATTTTTTGCCGCAATCTCCATTGCCGTTGTTGCTGTTTATTTTGGTTTTTCCTATTTGGGAGAATTGCACTTTGGTAGCTATGGTGTGGGGGTTACGTTGTTTGCCGGTTTCCTTGCGTTAATCCTGGCACCTGAGTTTTTTCAACCACTGCGCGATTTAGGTACGTTTTATCACGCCAAAGCCCAGGCAGTCGGCGCGGCAGAATCGCTCTTCACCTTACTTAGCAGCGATGGAGAACAAGCCGCAAGTAGCGGTGAGAAAACATTATCAGATAATGAACCCGTTACCATTGAGGCCAGAGAACTGGAAATTATGTCTCACGATGGACATCGCCTTGCTGGTCCTTTGCATTTTACCATTGGTAAGCGTCAGCGGATTGCTCTGGTTGGAAAAAGTGGGGCGGGCAAAAGTTCGTTGATCAATGTATTGCTGGGATTTTTGCCTTATCATGGCTCCTTGAAAATCAATGGCATTGAGTTGCGTGAACTCAGTCTCGCCAAATGGCGTGAACGCTTAAGTTGGGTTGGACAAAACCCGCACCTGCCAGAACAGACTCTGCTCGACAATATTCGTCTTGGTCAATATGACGCAACGCAAGCGCAACTCCGTGATGTGATGGAACGGGCTTATATCAGTGAGTTTATTAACGACCTTCCAGATGGCATCAATACGGTGATAGGTGACAACGCTGCTCGTCTGTCTGTCGGACAAGCCCAGCGGATTGCGGTAGCACGAGCATTGTTAAATCCTTGCCAATTATTGCTCTTAGACGAACCCGCCGCCAGTCTTGATGCCCATAGCGAACAGCGTGTGATGATGGCTTTAAATCAGGCCTCGCATCAACAAACCACATTATTGGTCACTCACTTGCTAGAAGAAACACTATCATATGACCAGATTTGGGTAATGGAAAATGGATTGCTTATCGAACAAGGTGATTATCAAACTTTAAGCCAGTCTCAAGGTGTATTTTCTCGTCTGTTATCTCACCGTAGTGTGGAGCTTTAATCATGCGTGTATTACTCCCATTTCTCGCACTCTACCGCCGCCATTGGTTTCTCATCAGCTTAGGTATGCTATTGGCGATTGTGACGCTGCTAGCCAGTATTGGATTGCTAACACTCTCTGGTTGGTTCCTTGCTGGCACAGCCCTGGCTGGGTTCGCGGGGTTATATACATTCAACTATATGCTGCCTGCCGCCGGTGTTCGCGGGGCGGCCATTTTTCGTACTGCTGGTCGTTATGGTGAGCGGCTGGTCAGCCATGATGCTACATTCCGGGTATTGGCACATTTACGTGTTTTTGCGTTTCAAAAAATACTCCCCCTTTCTCCTGGCGGTATTGCTCGTTTTCGTCAAGGTGAGTTGTTAAATAGGCTTGTTGCGGATGTCGAAACACTGGATCACTTGTATCTGCGGGTTATTTCCCCTGTCCTCGCCGCATTCGTCGTCATTCTCACTCTAATCTTTGGCCTGAGCTTCCTTGATACCACCCTCGCTTATACTATTGGCGGTATTATGTTAGGGATGTTGCTGATATTACCTTGTGTGTTTTATCACGCAGGAAAGCCTTATGGCAGAAACATTACTCAACAACGCGGCCAATATCGTACATTACTTACCAGCGCCTTACAGGGGCAAGCTGAATTAAGCGTGTTTGGCGCACTTAAACGCTTTCGTCAATCCATGGCAGAGATTGAAAATGACTGGTTGAAAAGCCAGCAAAAACAAGCCAGTTTGACCGGCCTTTCACAAGCTATCATGATTTTTTCCACCGGTATGACAGTGACGCTGATACTGTGGCTAGCGGCGGCAGGTGTGGGAGAAAATAGTCAGGCAGGTGCATTGATCGCACTGTTTACATTCTGCACTCTTGCTGCGTTTGAAGCACTTGGACCAGTCAGCGTGGCATTCCAGCACATGGGGCAAGTCATTGCATCTGCAACTCGGGTTTCCCAATTGATGCACCAAAAACCAGAAGTCACCTTCCCTTCTCATGGACCGCAAGCAAATAGCGAGATCAGCCTTGAAATAAAAAATGTTGATTTCACCTATCCAGGCCAGCCACAGCCAGTATTGAAAAATATCTCTCTGTCCCTGACATCAGGTGAACATATTGCTTTACTGGGAAAAACAGGATGTGGTAAATCCACGCTTTTGCAATTATTGACGCGTGCCTGGGATGTCAATAGCGGTGAAATTCAACTTAATCAGCACCCTATCTCCCATTATGATGAGTCAACATTACGTTCAATGATGTCTATCGTTCCCCAGCGGATACATGTCTTTAGCCATACTTTGCGTGAAAATCTCTTATTGGCAAAACCAGATGCTAGTGACGATGAAATAACAACCGTACTGCAACAAGTAGGTTTAGGGCACTTGCTAGACACTGATAAAAAGCTAAACTGTTGGATGGGTGAAGGCGGGCGTCAGCTTTCCGGTGGAGAACAGCGTCGTTTGGGTATTGCCAGAGCATTATTGCACAATGCCCCTTTAATGCTGCTGGATGAGCCAACTGAAGGACTCGATGCAGATACAGAACAGCAAATTCTGTCGCTGCTACACCATAGTTGTCGGCATAAGACTGTGATTATCGTTACCCATCGCCTCACTGGCTTGCAATTCATGGATCAAATCTGCGTTATGGATGGAGGACGTATTATCGAGCAAGGTCAGCATAATGCGCTACTGGCTCAACAAGGGCGTTACTATCAATTTTACCAGCGGCAACAATTTTATCAGCTACAGAGCTATCCTGAGCAAAGGTGATCCAACTTATGTCGATAGCTCAACTGGGTAACTCATATGAATTCCCCCATCCCACTAATGCGCTGGTTGAACCCAATGGTTTATTGGCATTTGGCGGAGATCTAAGTGCAGAACGTTTGCGAGTAGCGTATCATGAGGGAATTTTTCCGTGGTATTCGCCTGATGAACCGCCTTTATGGTGGTCTCCCGATCCAAGGGCCGTGCTGATCCCAGGAGAATTGCATATTGGCCGAACGCTACGTCGATTTATTCACAAACATGCTTACCAAATTACGGTAAACTATGCTTTTGATGAAGTGATATATCATTGCGCTCAACGACAAGAAGGTACCTGGATTGGACCAGACGTTCAAAAAGGTTATCAAACCTTACATAAAGAAGGATTAGCTCATTCAATTGAAGTCTGGCATGACCATCAACTTGTAGGTGGTTTATACGGCGTTTGTGTCGGTACACTATTTTGTGGTGAATCGATGTTTAGCAAAATGGAGAATGCTTCCAAATGTGCTTTTGTCGCATTCTATCACCATTTTTTACGTCACGGTGGCCAACTATTTGACTGTCAGGTATTAAATCACCATACAGAATCATTGGGTGCTAAAAATATTCCGAGAGAAAAGTTTCTCCAGCATCTTTATCAATTGAGAAAGCAGTCATTGCAATCAGGCTGCTGGTCTGTACAAAAGCTGGATTTATAATCGTCTCTTAGAAATAAATGCTGTTCATGGTGGGAATGTCATTAGCCATAATATTACCGTATGTAAAATGATGGCTTAAAATACGACATTCCTTTACATAGTGATGGTTTTTCGGCATTATCTTGCCGGTTAAAAACTATGGTTGTTACATTTAGAGGATTAGATGGCCAAAGAAGACACTAATTTTGAAATGCAAGGTACTGTTTTAGAAACACTGCCAAATACTGTGTTTCGCGTTGAATTAGACAACGGACACATTGTCACTGCTCATATCTCAGGAAAAATGCGCAAGAACTATATCCGCATCCTGACAGGAGACAAGGTTACAGTTGAGCTAACTACATATGATCCGGAAAAAGGACGCATTACTTTCCGTAGCCGCTGATTAAGATACCTTAGCACCACAGGTGATCATATTTTTCAAAAGTCACCTGTGGTGTAGCTGTTAATGGTTACAATACAGCATCTTCTGATTTCTTATTATTCGATTTTTGGGCACTCTTGAAATCATATACCAATATCTGTTTAGCTTTATCAAGTTCAATCTTGACTGAGCCTCCATGCACCAAAGAGCCAAATAGCAATTCATTCGCCAGTGGTTTTTTGAGATTGTCCTGAATGACACGGGCCATAGGTCGTGCTCCCATCGCCTTATCATAACCTTTGTCACATAACCATTGACGTGCAGCTGCACTGACTTCCAAAGAAACGCCTTTTTCATCCAGTTGGGCTTGTAACTCAACGATAAATTTATCAACAACTTGTTGAATAACTTCAAGAGAGAGTGCATCAAACCAGATGATGCTATCAAGACGATTGCGGAATTCAGGTGTGAAAAGCCGTTTTATCTCTTCCATACCATCCGGGCTGTTATCCTGCTCAGTGAATCCAATGGATTTACGCTGTATTTCACGCACTCCTGCATTGGTTGTCATCACTAAAATCACATTGCGGAAATCCGCCTTGCGGCCATTATTGTCAGTCAATGTACCATTATCCATAACCTGTAACAGCAGGTTAAAAACATCAGGATGGGCTTTTTCAATCTCATCCAGTAACAGTACAGAATGAGGATGTTTGATGATTGCATCAGTCAATAATCCTCCCTGATCATATCCAACATACCCCGGAGGAGCACCGATTAAACGACTGACAGTATGACGTTCCATATATTCTGACATATCAAATCGCAATAATTTGACATTCAAGACCTTAGCAAGTTGGACTGTGACTTCGGTTTTCCCCACTCCCGTTGGCCCTGCAAACAAGAAAGATCCCACAGGTTTATGATCTTGTCCCAATCCAGCACGGCTCATCCTGATGGCTTCCGTCAAAGCAGCAATCGCTTTTTCCTGACCAAAAACCAACATCTTCAAACGCTCATCCAGTGACTTCAATACATCTTTATCGCTGGCTGACACCGTTTTTTCTGGAATACGGGCTATGCGAGCAACAACAGTTTCAATATCGGCAACATTGATCGTCTTCTTACGGCGGCTAGCTGGCACTAATCTGGTCCTTGCTCCAGCCTCATCAATAACATCAATGGCTTTATCCGGTAAATGACGATCGGTAATATACTTCACAGATAACTCAACCGCCGCTCGAATGGCCTTCGCTGTATAACGAACATCATGGTGTGCTTCATATTTAGCACGTAGTCCATTGATAATTTGTACCGTTTCTTCAGAAGAAGGCTCAAGAATATCAATTTTTTGGAATCGACGAGCCAAAGCCCGATCTTTTTCAAAAATATTGCTAAACTCGTGGTAAGTCGTTGAGCCAATTACCCGTATACGCCCGCTGGACAACAACGGTTTAATGAGATTAGCTGCGTCCACCTGCCCACCTGATGCGGCGCCTGCGCCAATAATAGTATGGATTTCGTCAATGAAGAGAATGCTTTTACTGTCCTGCTCTAATGTTTTTAACAAAGATTTGAAGCGCTTCTCAAAATCACCGCGATACTTTGTTCCCGCTAACAATGAGCCAATATCAAGAGAATAGATGGTACAATCCTTCATCACTTCAGGGACATTCTTTTGCACGATACACCATGCAAGCCCCTCAGCAATGGCCGTCTTACCTACACCCGATTCGCCAACAAACAGAGGATTATTTTTACGGCGACGGCAGAGTACCTGAATCGTTCTCTCCAATTCATTCTGACGGCCGACAAGCGGATCAATTTGTCCTTTCTGTGCCAATTGATTCAGATTGGTCGTGAAATTTTCCAATCGATCTTCACTAATTACCGGTTCTTCCTGAACTGGATTGATACTGTGGTGAGCATCATGATCTGATTCATCTTTGCGCGTGCCATGAGAGATGAAGTTCACAACATCCAAACGACTGACGTCATACTTACGCAATAAATAAGCAGCCTGCGATTCCTGTTCACTAAAAATGGCAACCAAGACATTCGCTCCCGAGACTTCCGAACGCCCCGAAGATTGGACATGAAATACCGCACGTTGCAAAACACGCTGAAAACTTAATGTAGGTTGTGTATCCCTGTCATCATTTTCAGATAACAAGGGGGTGGTTTGTGCTATAAAACTTTCTAATTCTTGGCGTAACATCGCCAAATCGACTTTACAAGCCTCCAGTGCATCTCGCGCTGATGTGTTACTTAACAACGCCAGCAACAGGTGCTCCACAGTCATAAATTCATGTCTGTTATCCCTTGCTTTGGCAAAAGCAATATTGAGACTAAGCTCCAGTTCTTGATTGAGCATAAGCACCTCCTCCTAAATTTCAGTAAGCCAGATCAGACCTTTTCCAGCGTGCAAAGTAACGGATGCTCGTGCTCCTTAGCATACATGTTCACTTGCGCAGCTTTAGTTTCTGCGACCTCTGCCGTATAAATTCCGCAAACTGCTTTCCCTTTGTAATGGACATCCAGCATTAGTTGCGTTGCTCGTTCAACATCATAAGAAAAGAACTTTTGCAATACGTCAACCACAAACTCCATAGGGGTATAATCGTCATTGTTAAGAATAACCTTATACATTGATGGTGGTTGTAGTTTTTGTTTTACATCATCCTCAATAAATTCTTCAACTTTCAAATCGTTATAAAACTCAGTCATTATTCTTCCGCTGGGTATTCACTGTCCGCAGGATTTTAGTATGAACTAATTCATTCTACTGCTATATATTTTATCACTTCATAAAGCACTCTGCTTACCCCTTCCTTGATTAGCAGATCAGGATCTTGCCTAAAAATCGGATACCGTTATCTATATCAAACTTTGGCCATTTGAGACAGCCTGACGTTGCTTATATGCTTGACGACGTAATGAATTTCACTACAGTATATTTTATGAACACCGCTTTCTGTCTGGGCGTTTGTTCATATTTTGAAATTTTTAGTGACTCCTAAACCCGAAATCGTGATACGAGGGATAGAGAAGTATGGAAACAGGTACTGTTAAATGGTTCAATAATGCAAAGGGCTTTGGATTTATTTGCCCAGCCAGCGGGGGCGAGGATATATTCGCTCACTATTCAACCATTCAGATGGATGGTTATAGGACGCTGAAAGCAGGGCAAAAAGTGAACTTTAACGTTCATCAAGGCCCCAAAGGTAACCACGCCAGTCTTATTGTACCTCTGGAAGATGGTTCAAAATCAAAAAAATAGTGACCCGATAAATTCGTAATTTCCACGCCACAAATAGACAATAAGCTTATTTGTGGCGTGCTATTTATTCCCTTGCCAATGCTTCTATAGGATCGAGGTGAGCTGCATTTCTTGCCGGTAGGAAACCGAAGATTATCCCTATTGCCGTTGAACAGCCAAATGCAATGATAAATGCAATGAAGCTATAAACGAAATTCCAGTTCGGTAACATCAATTGCACCATAAAGGAAATGCTGTATGACAGAATAATCCCCAATATCCCCCCAATTAAACAAACCAAAACAGCTTCAATAAGGAATTGCTGCATAATGTCACTGGTTCTGGCCCCTACTGCCATACGAATACCAATTTCCCTTGTACGTTCGGTGACAGATACCAACATGATATTCATGACACCAATCCCCCCGACAACCAAGGATATTACCGCAACTAACGTTAAAAATATTTGCATCGTCCGGGTTGTTTTATCCATTATTTTAATGGTCTTATTCACGTTATAAGTGTGAAAGTCTTTTTTGCCGTGACGAAATATCAACAATTGATTAAGTTTTTCTTCTACTTCGTTGGATACATAACCATCTTTCAACCTGATAACAATCGAATTCAAGTAATTTTGATTCATCAAACGGCTATTCATCGTACTGTAAGGCACCCAAACTTGTAACGTATCACTGCTATAAAGCGTTTGCCCACTAGCAATTACACCAATCACTGTCAAGGGCATATTTGCTAACAGTAACTCTTTGCCTACCACATTGTCCTGGTAAGGAAAAAATTTCTTACGTGTATTATCATCAATGATAACCACTTGCGACTGACGCTCAATCATGTCTGCAGTAAAAGGAATGCCTTGGGAAAACTTCATTGCATATACCTGAAAAAAGTCATTTCCTACCCCCAATATTTGTGCTTTAGCATCCATATTGCCCTGACGCAAACGCCCGCTATTTATAAATTCGGGAGAAGCAGCCAGAACATAAGGCTGAGATCTTATTGCTGTAATATCAGTAAGTTTCAATGCCTGCATATCCAAAGCATTATCACTGCCAAAATCTTTTCCTGGATAGATTGATATAGAGTTAGTGGCAATCGATTTAATATGTGATAACACCATCGATTTTGCCGCATCGCCAATCACTACGATCGTGACGACAGAAGCAATGCCGATTATAATTCCAAGCATTGTCAGCAGAGTCCGTAGCTTATTCACATTCATGGCACGCCATGCCATCAATAAAGCTTCATTAAAACGTCCCCAGATTTTTTGCACTGAGGAGGTTTTTACATTGACAGTTTTTGTATCTACAGACGAAGAGATATGAGGTAATTTTTGATGTTCAGAAGAACGCACCTCTCTCATGATACGCCCATCTTTGATTTCAATCACCCGTTGAGCCTGTGCAGCAATGTTAGGATCGTGGGTAACAATAACAACCGTATGTCCTCGTTGACAGAGTTTCTTCAAGATATCCATCATTTCCTGACCGGAAGTGCTATCCAATGCGCCGGTGGGTTCGTCAGCCAGGATGACCTGACCACCATTCATCAGAGCCCTGGCAATACTAACCCGTTGTTGCTGTCCACCTGAAAGCTGGCTTGGTCGATAATCAATCCGGTTTCCCAATCCAAGACTTTTTAGCAATTCAATAGCCCGCTCACGACGTTGTATTTTGGAAACACCAGAATAAATTGCTGGAATTTCAACATTTTGTTCGGCGGTTAAATGAGCCAATAAATGGTAGCGCTGAAAAATGAAGCCAAAATATTCCCTGCGTAACTCGGCCAATTGGTCACTATCCAAATCAGCAATATTTCTTCCCGCAACCCAATATTCGCCACTACTGGGTTTATCCAAACAGCCAAGTATATTCATTAAAGTAGACTTACCTGAACCGGAAGCACCAACAATAGCCACCATTTCTCCGGCCTGTATAGATAACGAAATATCATCCAAAACGGTGACTTGTCCATCTCCAGCGGGATAATTACGACTAACGCCTTTTAGTTCCAGTAAGGTACTCATTATTACTCCTCTACGCTACTATCACTGCGACTGGTGATCACACGTTCGTTTTCCTTCAATCCAGAGAGCACCTGAACATTCGCGTTATCAAAGGCCCCGATTGTGATTTTACGTTTTTCTGCTTTACCATTATGTAAAACACTCACTTCATATTGCGTAGAAAGTACATGCTGAGTTGAAGACGCATATTGGCGAGAAGCTATTTCCAAAGCTGAAATTGGGATCATCAATACATTATGCAAAGACTGAAGGGCTATTTTTACTTGCGCGGTCATCTGCAAACGCAAAATATGTTCGGGATTAGGTACTTCAAAGCGGGCATAATAGAAAATCGCGTTATTCTCAACTTGTGGTGTTGGCAGGGTATCTTTCAGGACGCTGTGAAATTGCCTTCCTGGTGCGCCTAAGATGGTAAATGAAACTTTCTGTCCAGGTGCTAAATTGATGACATCGGCCTCCGATACTTCTGCATTAACAATCATGGTATCAAGGTTTGCGAGTGTCAAAATAGTCGGTGCTTGCTGTGCAGCAATCACGGTTTGTCCCTGAAATGTTTTAATATCTGTCACTATGCCCTCAATTGGGGCAGTAATTCTGGTATATTGTAAGTTCGTTTTTGCCGTATCAAGTTTAGCCTTATTTTGCTTAATTTGCGCCACCAAGTCGTCAATTCTGGCGGCCTTAGACTGCATATCTGTTATGTTTGAATCCAATTCTTGCTGAGAAATAACATGTAATTTAAACAAATGCCTCAAACGATTGACTTTAAGCTGTGCAAGTTTTAGTTCAGCCCGCGCTCCACGGAGATTGGCCTCCAATGATTTTGCTGTTTCCTGAATTTCAGCCACTGTGTTTTTTGCTGTCTGTGGATCAATCAAAGCCAATAATTGGCCTTGCTTAACCTTATCCCCCAGTTTCACATAAAGCTCTTTCAACTGACCGCTAACCTGGGCCCCGACGTCAACTTTACTGACCGCATCCAATTTACCCACCGCTAGGACATTTCTTTGGAAATCGCCCTTTATCACTGCACTCGTCTGATACGAGACAGGCTTCGGCAGATAGAAGAAATAGGACCACACAGAAGCAATAGCTATGAGAACAAGCCCTGCACCAATCCAGCGATACTTGGCAAAAAGAAGTTTCATCAACAAATACCTACCATTAAAATATGCAATCTAATGACTTAACTTGAACTTTACTGTATAAAACATAAACAAATCCTATCAACGGGATATTTCTGATATGTATTCTTTAAAAAAACTCTCCATGTCCAATACAGGTAAGGCAAGCAGAGCCTTAAGTCCTTTTTTAAGATTTAACGTGACATTATGCTTGCGGTATATATGGGATTAATATGCAGCGCCTTGTTATACGCAAAACGGATTGCACAAACCGAGCGATTAAAAACTCAGCTTATAAAATGACAGGAGATTAGTAAAGCTGGCTAAGAGGCTGGATTTGCCCTGCGCATTTCCACCAATCAGAATCGTATTTTCGTCAAGTACGAATGATAATCGCATACATTTCCTCTCTTTCCATACAGATTTACTTAATTTTATTTATAACATCCGTCCTATCAGAGATTAAAAAATGCGTTGAATTTCAGTATGTTTCCCTTTATCCTACTTGTTATTTCAATGTAATTTTTTTGTTTCTTTATGTTTGCTGATTTTTGTGTCTATACGCATTAAACTTCAAGTTGCAATTTACAGCACGATATGAAACCTGATTTCTGCCCGCTTCGCGGGGGAGGAATCACATGTATCTTGAAGTTAGATTGGTATAGTTTTCGTTATTAAGATTAAGATAAAAAGACGTTTTTTTATTGGATAAGGATGTGGATCATGTATTCAGGATTAATCATTATTCTCCTGCCTTTGGCCTTGGGCTACCTTATTCATCTGAGTGATAAATCGATGCTAACCTTCGTGCATCAGCTACTCAATGTCATGGTTTATATCATTCTCATTTTGATGGGGATAAGCCTTGCGATGCTGGAAAACTTGGGTAGTAACTTACTTTCTATCTTGCTGTATGCAACAACATTTTTCCTGTGCACCTTTATAATTAATATGCTAGCGCTTTTCCTTTTAGATAAGCGAGATCCGTGGATTATTAGTGCACACAAACAGGAAAAACCGCCTTCCCGATTACATATGGCTCTGGATTCCGTCAAATTATGTGGCGCATTAGTATTGGGGTTTCTTATTGGATTAATAGGCTGGTCAGGGTTTCATCTTTCTAGCCGAGCCAGCGAAATTGCCTTGATTTTTTTACTATTTCTAGTGGGTATTCAACTGCGTAATAACGGCATGAGCCTAAAGCAAACCCTGCTGAATCGCCGTGGTATGATTATTGCCATCGTGGTTGCCATCAGTTCCCTGCTGGGTGGCGTACTGGCTGCATTTTTGTTGGAATTACCGACCAAAACGGGTCTTGCCATTGCATCAGGATACGGTTGGTATTCCCTTTCCGGCATTTTAATTTCCGATGCTTACGGACCTGTGCTTGGCAGTACCGCCTTTTTCAATGACTTAGCTCGTGAATTGGCATCCATCATGCTTATTCCCATACTAATAAATCGCTATCGTTCAACCGCATTGGGTTTGACCGGAGCGGCTTCAATTGACTTTACCTTACCGATCTTACAACGCTGTGGTGGTATCAGTATCGTACCCGCAGCTATCGTTCATGGTTTTATATTGAGTTTATTAACCCCTTTATTCATCGCATTGTTTACCCGGTAAATTATTTATACGCATTAAACTTCAAGTTGCAATTTACAATACGATATGAAACGTGATTTCTCCCCGTGAAGCGGGGGAGAAATCACACGCATCTTGAAGTTAGATTAGTGTATGCAATACAAAGCTATCCTGGTTTAATGCATAAACTGAATAAAAAAGATTTTTCGATATAAAAATCAATCTACCAAACTAATATAAAAAGCAAAAAAAGATCTAAAAAATGCTGAAAAATTGATTAGTTAACTAACAAATTCGATTAAAACAACAATTTTATGCAAATATCATTGCATAGTTATTCTTGTGGGATTAATATCGACCAGTCAATTAACTATTCACATTTTTCGCATGAGCATTCAATTAAAAAACATAAATTGTTTCTATGGCTCACATCAGGCTCTATTCGATATCAATTTTGAATGTACATCGGGAGAAACTGTCGTGTTGCTAGGTCCCAGTGGAGCAGGAAAAAGTTCTTTGCTGCGTGTCTTAAATTTACTGGAACTGCCTCGTTCTGGATTACTCAATGTGGCAACGCACCAGTTTGATTTCAAACAGCAACCTAACCACAAAGAAATTCTCGCATTGCGGCAAAAAGTTGGCATGGTTTTCCAGCAATATAATTTGTGGCCACACTTGACCGTGATGGATAATTTGATTGAAGCACCTTGCCGGGTATTGAAGCAATCTAAGCAACAAGCACGGGAAAAAGCGGCCAAACTCCTTTCCCGACTTCATTTGGGTGAATTCGCCAACCGTTTTCCACTGCACCTTTCTGGTGGACAACAACAGCGGGTTGCCATTGCACGCGCATTAATGATGGAACCTCAGGTTCTATTGTTTGATGAACCCACTGCCGCACTCGATCCTGCAATCACTTCCCAAGTCATTGACATTATTAAAGAGCTAGCAGAAACCGGTATCACTCAGATTATCGTGACTCATGAAGTAGAATTTGCTCGCAAAACAGCAAGTCAGGTTGTATATATGGAACAAGGACATATTGTCGAAAAAGGTGATGCAACTCATTTTATGCATCCTCAAACAGAAGCCTTTGCTCACTATTTATCACACTGAAATACCATATTGGATCTATATACTCGATAAATTTCAATCTACTACTTCCCTATAAGGGAGCAGATTGAAAGATGACGCAGAGATATCGATAGTTGATTACAAAAAAACATTAAAGCAGTTATCAACCGTGACATTCATAAACAACAGGATATTGCTATGAAGAAATTATTGTTTGCCGCTTTATTGAGTGTAGTGACCTTGTCAGCAACCGCAGCAGAGAAAGTAACGCTCCGTTTTGCGACGGAAGCAACCTACCCTCCATTTGAATTTATTGATGCAAATAATCAGATTCAAGGATTCGACGTCGATTTGGCGAATGCCATATGTGCAAAGCTCAACGCAGAATGTACATTCACCAACCAGGCTTTTGATAGCCTCATTCCCAGCTTAAAATTCCGTCGAGTTGATGTTTTGATGGCGGGTATCGACATCACACCGGATCGGAAAAAACAAGTTGATTTCACCCAAACTTATTATGATAACTCTGCCATTTTCGTTGCTATCAAAGGGAAGTTTGCTCAAGTTGCCGATCTCAAAGGTAAACAAGTCGGAACTCAGAATGGTACTACACACCAGAAATATTTGATGGAGCAACATAAAGAGCTGAAAACCGTACCTTATGATAGCTACCAAAATGCAATCCTTGATTTAAAAAATGGTCGTATTGATGCGTTGTTCGGTGATACAGCTGTCGTCAATGAATGGCTGAAAAAGAATAAAGAATTAAGTACGGTTGGCGAAAAGGTGACAGACAAAAACTACTTTGGTATCGGTTTAGGTATTGCGGTTCGCAAAGGCAATACTGTGTTGCTGGATAAACTGAACAAAGCATTAACGGAAGTTAAACAAGACGGTACTTACGATACCATCTACAAAAAATGGTTTAAACAATAAACTCAATTCTAATGAATGAACTTCTCTCTTTAATTAGTGCCGCCGGAGTCACCGTCGGCCTCGCTATTTCCTCGCTTGTCGTCGGCTTGGTTCTGGCAATGTTTTTTGCTGCATGGGAATCCATTCGCTGGAAACCTATTGCTTTTTTAGGCTCCTGTTGGGTTACCTTGATCAGAGGATTGCCTGAAATTTTAGTTGTTCTCTTCATCTATTTTGGCAGTTCTCAACTCCTCATTACGTTGTCGGATGGTTTTGATATCAATCTCATTGTTTGGCACTTTAGAATACAGATGGAAATTGACAACTTTGATGTCAGCCCTTTTCTGTGCGGTGTTATTGCTCTGTCTCTGCTCTATTCTGCTTATGCTTCACAAACGCTGCGGGGAGCATTAAAAGCTGTTCCGACAGGGCAATGGGAAGCGGGTCAAGCTCTGGGATTAAGCCAACGCCGTATCTTTTTTCGCTTGATTATGCCTCAAATGTGGCGCCACGCCTTGCCAGGGCTTGGTAATCAATGGCTGGTTTTATTAAAAGATACTGCCCTGGTTTCGTTAATCAGCGTTAATGATCTGATGTTACAAACCAAAAGTATCGCTACCCGAACTCAGGAGCCGTTCACATGGTATATGATTGTTGCTGCTCTCTATCTGATAATCACCCTGGCAAGCCAATTTATTCTCAAACAGCTTGAAATACGCGCCACCCATTTTGAACGGAGTGCTTCATGATGTTTGAATATATCAAAGAAATTTTACCCGGCTTACAAACCAGCCTCAGTTTGACTTTCTCAGCATTGCTGGCCGCATTCATGCTATCCATTGTCTTGACCATGATTCTGACAATGAAACTGCCTGCACTTTCTCAATTGGTCAGAGGCTATATCACACTATTTACCGGAACCCCGCTCCTCGTTCAGTTCTTCTTAATTTACTATGGGCCGGGGCAATTTCCATCGCTCAAGGAATATCCGTGGTTCTGGCAACTTATATCAGAGCCGTGGCTCTGTGCAATGGTCACACTTACATTGAACAGTGCAGCCTACTCAACCCTGCTATTTTACGGCGCTGTTAAAGCAATTCCTGCCGGACAATGGCAATCTTGTCAGGCTCTTGGTATGTCCAAAATGCATTCTATGCGCATCTTGCTACCTTATGCTCTTAAGCGAGCACTCTCTTCCTATTCCAATGAAGTCGTGCTGATTTTCAAGAGCACTTCACTAGCCAGTACAATCACCTTATTAGACATCATGGGATACAGCCAGCTTCAATTTGGGCGTAGTTACGATGCAACAATATTTATTGCCGCAGGCATTATTTACCTTTGCATAAATGGTCTTTTGACACTGCTGATGCGTTTAATTGAACAGCGTGCTTTATCATTTGAACATCGCAATTAATCAGCATTCACACTTAATTATCTGATTTCACCATTCTTACCCGTGATAACTTACCATTATCACGGAGTAACCAAGATATCAGATTGTTAGTTTACATTAAGAACTAACAGTGCCAGTGCTTCATAATGCTCAGTATGAGGAAACATATCGAATAACTGTACTTTTTCTATTCGATATTGTTTAAGCATCGTGATATCTTTCGCCATCGTCTGAGCATTACAGCTCGAATAGAGAACAAATTTAGGTGCCATCCGGCTAAGGTATTCACATAGCTCTTTACCAATTCCTCTTCTAGGAGGGTTTACCAGCACTAACTCAGGTAATTGTGATTTATCAAGAGCAAAATGAGTGGAATCTAATGCCTGAAAATCCACCTGCTCCAACCCCAAGCTTTTGGCAGAACTTCTAGCACAACTAATTGCTTCAGCACTGATCTCAATCCCTGTCAATCGGGTTTTTTGGTCTGCACAATGCAAACCAAAACCGCCAGCACCGCAAAACAGATCCCACATACTGCTAATGTTTAGCTCCCTAACCCAGCGTCCCGCTGTGGCATACAGCGCTGAAGCAATATCTGGATTTGTCTGGAAAAAACTACGCGGGCGGATGTACAGCGGAATACCGTTAAAAGTTTCCTGTAGCATCTTACGTTCGGTAAAAATGATTTCCTTCTCACCTTCCAGAATTGCCATATGGGTTGGCTGAATATTAGCGGAGATCACTGTTGCTTGTGGCAATTGTTCCTTCAGCCAAGGCAAAACCTGCGCTAATTGAGCCAGCTTTGTTTCCGAACGCAAGACAAAGCGCAGCATTATTTCGCCATTAGCGCGGCTTTCCGTCAGAAGAATATATTTTAATTCCCCTTTCCGACGTTCAACGTTGTATGGAACCAAACCAGCTTTGGCGATAAATGTTTTTATGACTGCAAATACCGTCTGAAAGTATTTTGGATACAACGGACAGTCACAGAGATCCACCGTTCTGCCATCACGATGCAACATACCAAGCAATGGACGCTCAACACTGCCACTGACCACCATCTTGGCTTTATTACGGAACTCACTTGTTTTGCTACTTACTGGTGGTAACCAATGTAATACTGATCCTTCCTGTAAAAGTTGCTTTAAATGTTGTTGTTTATCATATAATTGCTGTGAATAGGACTTATCGAGCCACTGGCAAGAGTGACAATGCCCCGCGGTATACTGCGCACATTGCATCGTAAAAAAACCATATCAAAAAAATATTAGTGCAAAGTAAATGTTGATGTTTTCGTTGAAGTTAAGGATTCTTCATCTTCAACTTCCACTTCACTTTCCATATCACTATTGACATAGAGAAGATTATTGCTGTGAATTTCAAAAATTACATTCGCAATTTGCTCTTCCCCCTGCTGCATAAAATTGGAGAATTGTCTGAATGTCATGCCAGCAGCAATAGGGAAAGCCTGACAAACAATCAATTTAGGCAAATTTTCATCCTGAACATCGATAAATGCCTTCACAGTCAGAGAACACGCATTAATCTGACTCAAATTAGCAACCAATGGAATTATCGCAGTTGGCCTGACTTCGGCCAAAGCAGAAAGCAATACGACATCACCCAACAGATCGATCTTGGCATCAAACAAGCCATCAATATTCTGCATATGAGGCAAATGCAAGACTGTGCCTGAATCATTCTCAAAATAAGAGATCTTGAGCTGTTCAAGCCACGTGCGCAAAATTGACAAATCGGGAGTAACCATAGAATCCATCGAATTAACCTCATATGACCGAGAAGTTACACATGCTACCTAAGGGAACTTCCCAGCAAGCAGCCGCATGTACAATAATTAATCTATTTTGTTTTTTCATCATCAGTGACAATCTGATGGCTTTTATCTGCTTTCTTATGATCAATTCCCAAAAAGGAAAGATTATAGACTGCACGACAGATAATATGGATAGCTGCTGGAATCAAGCAACCGATACCCAATAAAATCATAGCAATGTGTGCTTCTGTCGTCATTAGTAAAGGCGATAGAATTATGCTATCAGTTATTGACAAGTAAGCCAGAATCAACAGCCCCACGCCCAATATTTCCAATAAAATGACTAACTTAGGCATGTCAGCCAATGAGCGCATCTCTTTTGATGGGTTCATTTTCATTCTTTAACCTGTTCCAGCTTAAAAATAGAATTTCCGTTACTCAATAGATTTCTGTTACTGGGTAAGTCTATCATATCTGAATTCCGTTTATCGGCAGGACTAATTACAACAAAAGGTGATTCCTGCTTTTTTTTGTTAACACTTACAGGCATAGTAACTTCAGATGACATTCTATGAAGTTCATGATCATTACCACTAAGGAGTTTGTATGTACACTGTCATTTTTGGCCGTCCTGGTTGTCCTTACTGCGTTCGTGCCAAAGAACTCGCTGAAAAACTAAAAAAAGTACGCGACGACTTTGATTATCGCTATATCGATATCTGGGCTGAAAACATCACCAAAGACGACTTATCAAAAACGGTGGGTAAACCTGTGGAGACTGTTCCTCAGATCTTCATTGACGAGAAACATATCGGTGGCTATACAGATTTTGAAGCTTATGCTAAAGACAATCTGGGACTGTACCAATAATTAGCTGTAAAATCAGTTGACAAAAAAACCGCTATCCAGAAACTGTCACCCTCCTGGATAGCGGGAGCCTTAACCATATTTGCCCTTCGAAAAATGCTACCTTCTTGAAAAAATTTCGCGATTTTTTTCTCAAGGATAAGAACTTTCACATCATAATGCAGTCTTAATTATTGCCACTGCTTTTCTTTGATGTCCCCATATTGAGGAGCCCGATAGTCATCCACTTTGGTTAAAGGCTATCGGGTTTTTTGTTAGTCACGAGTGACTTGCAAGATAGTGGTTATCTTTCATTATTATTGCAATCCCTATATTATTTACTCATGCAACATCAATAAACATTAAATAAAGTTATGAATCAATGTAATTCGCTTTTTTATGTGAAATTATAATTGTTAACAATGAGTTGATAAAATAAAATCACCCTGTTTACGTAAATATCTCGCTTGTGAGGCTGACTTTGCTAGAACAACTTAACCACAATTTGTTTACTTTTATCAATGCAACCCCAGATTCACCACCAGCAATGATCTCGCTTGCCATCTTTATAGCGAAATATTGCGTATTTATTTACCCTATCACATTGGCCATTTGCTGGCTTTGGGGAAAAGAAAGAGCCATCACATCTCAACGCATTGTTGTCAGTAAATCTTGCATTGCTTTTGCTTTTGGCATGGCGACCTCCTATATCATCGGAATAATCGTTCCACATGCCCGGCCATTTGTTGAAGGTTTTGGCTATAATTTTCTCTATCATGCTCCTACAGAATCCTTTCCCAGTAACCACGGCACAGCAGTCTTTACTTTTGCTCTGGCATTTATATTTTGGCACCGCATTTGGTTAGGTTTATCTCTGATGATCATCGCCTGTGCCATTGCCTGGTCTCGTGTCTATGTAGGCGTTCACTGGCCAATCGATATGATTGGAGCACTTTTAGTCAGCCTGTTAGGGTGCGCTTTTTCCCAAATATTTTGGAACCAATGCGGAGCTCATTTACAAGACAAACTTACCCGACTCTACCAATTTTGCTGCGCATTTTTTATCAAAAAAGGCTGGGTAAAAAATTAATCAAATGTAAATATGCACCAGCCATATATCTCTATACCAATCTAACTTCAAGATGCGTGTGATTTCTCTCCGCAAAGCGGGGAGAAATCAGGTTTCATATCATGTTGTAAATTACAACTTGATGTTTAGTGCGTATATATGGTTGGTGTAACTGATATCCATAAAAAAAGCGTGGTATTATTTTGCTCAAGAAATTTTTTAACATTTATTCTACGCTTCATCGTGGCTTTAAATATCAGGATAAAATCCTTCGTTATATTTAACAATATATAACCATAAAATGATTACTGTTTCTTCATAAACATAGAGTTAAAGAACACATTTCACACACAACAATTGATTATCCTTAAAACGCTTATTAAGGCATAATCAATACTCAACACATTTTCATTCAACAAATGAATGCCATATTTTATGCACAAAAATTCATATTATTTATCAAAAAGTTAATGGAAGTTAGGCTATTAATAG
>NZ_JADEUF010000034.1 GCF_015163655.1 Xenorhabdus griffiniae
ACTTTTTTCATGTCACTTTGCCAGAAAAAGCAAAAGAATTGACGACTCGACTGACTGATAATTTCCAGATTTTAAAACCATCATCTTGAAGTGAGATTGGTATATATTCACTGTTATCTCTATTCTAACTTCATTTTTTTACTGTAACAGAAAAAATCAGGCTAAATAGATTTTCATAATACTGAGAGTGTCAGATATTGGAGTTCCTTGCCCCGCACGGGGCAAGGAATACTCCTATCATTTTGAAACGCCATTTAGAATATGATTAAATAAAAACAAGAATATCTTTGTTTTTACAATGTCATACTAAGTTATAGTTACAAGCAAAATAGCTTGGCAGCTTTAAGTTTAGCGCCACCATCAGGTATTAAATTACAATAACTGTCGCATGTTGCCTTTACATCTTCATTAAAAATCTTACAGATGAACGCATTTGCGTTAGTTGTGATGATTGTTCCTACGAATAATGAAAGTATACAAGCAGCTAATTTTCTTTTCATGATATGTACCTCATAGAATTAGGGGTTAACATGAATAAAATCATAACGAAAATTATGTATAAACAGAGTTGACGTTAAAACTAGTATTGACGTCAACATGCCCATTTTTACAGGTGTTCTGTGTTTTTTACTATTGATTTTTTTATTGTATTGATATTTTATTTACGATTTTTTAACAATTTGTTTTTTACTGTTTTATGGGAAAAATGAGTGCAAAAGAGATAAGAAAAGTATTTTGGATGAATTTATTCTTAAATAACGTCAAGAAAATATTTTATTTCTTTGGTGATAATTTATGATGTTACTTTTTTATTTTGATTAAATGATTTTGGAAGGAATAATAATCCACTTGGTATACACCCAATGAATTTTAAGTTGTAGCTTGCAAGTCAATGTAATTGTTTATATCTCCCCGCGTAGCGGGGAGATATAAGGCGTATCTTGAAAGGCGATTGGTATAGAAAATAAATCAACAGTTAGAAAAATGCGGATAAATGTTTTTTCAGTCGTTGAATGTCTTGAGAAATTTGTGGGTTTTTTATCACATCATAACAAGCAAATGTTGGTATTGGAGACATACCTAAAAACTGGTTTGCCTTATGGAAAGGGTGGTAAACACTGTCAATACCTTTTCCTTCAAAAAATTGTTTGGGATCTTCAAATGACTCCAGTGGCGCATTCCAGGTTACCGAAAACATATAAGCCTTGCCTTGTATCAGGCCACCTGAACCATATTTTTTGCTAGGATCATCACGGGTTCGCCCATCATTCTTATACAAAGTACCGCGGCCAGTCTGGAAAATCTCATCGACATATTTCTTTAAAATCCACGGTGCTTCCATCCACCAACCCGGCATTTGGTAAATAATACGATCCGCCCAAAGAAATTTATTAACCTCTGCGGTGATGTCATAACCTTTATCTACATGCGTCACCTGAACTTTGTGACCGATCTCCGTCAGGTGCTCTTTGATAACTTCGGTTAAGGCATTATTCAGCTCTCCTTTCGATTCATCAAAAATTTTTGCTGAATTGATAACTAAAATATGACCCATAATGATCCTCTGTTTTATTCCTTTGATAAACTGAGGATTATCTTAGAACTGGTTTTGATTGAATGTATGCCTATTTATTGTCAATTATTGCCCAATGCTCCAGCAATATCTATTTTCTTCTCCTGGTGGCTTAGCCGAAACCGTTTCATATCTCGGCAGGGAGATTCACCAAACAGACGGCTATATTCACGATTGAATTGGGAAGTGCTTTCATAGCCAACCTGAAAGGCGGTCGTTGTCACATTGTGGCGTTGGGTCAGTAATATGCGCCTTGCTTCGTGTAAACGCAGCCATTTTTGGTATTGTAATGGGCTCATAGAAGTGACAGCCTTAAAGTGATGATGAAAAGAAGAGAGACTCATTTTGGCGATTTTGGCCAGTTGTTCGACTTTAACCGGATCAGCAAAGTGTTCTTTTAGCCATTGAATCGCATGGCTGATTTGATGGCTTGGGCTTTCCTGGGTAGCCATTTGTTGTAAACGTCCTCCCAACTCACTTTTCAGTAACCGATAGATGATTTCTTTATATATTAGAGGAAAAAGGGCGGGAATATCTTCCGGTGTGTTTAATATAGCCAATAGACGATTAAAACAGAGCAAAAGATCTGTTGTAGCAGAAGTCACGGCTAATCCACATGTATCCTGAGTTTGCTGCTTTATCGTGACCTTATTTTCAACCATTAATTTTGATGCTTCCTGAATATTCAGTTTTAACATCAAAGCAAAAAAGGGGGTTTCTTTGGATGCGGTGCAAATCTGGGTAATGGTGGGGATATTTGTCGAAGTTACTAAGAGTTGTTGGGGATCACAACAATATGAGCGATCACCAATCGTTACCCGTTTCGTCCCTTGGGCAATAACCATAATACTGGGATCATAGAGCCAACTAACTGGCTCGATTGGCTGTTCCAAATAGCAGAGTGTCAATTGAGGAATTGCTGTTTTTGCAGCGTGTGTATTGGGGGACGCTAACTTAGCTACTTTGCCAGCCAGTTGCTGTAGCTGGATTTCAATTTCTGTTCTATCGGGTTGTTGATTCGAGACACTCATTGTTCATTTCCTTACTTATATATACCAATCTAACTTCAAGATGCGTGTGATTTCATACCGTGTTGTCAATTGCAACTTGAAGTTTAATGCGTATCAAAGCCATGATTATTAGTGTGTTATGCAGCATATCCCTGAAAGGCAAATTATAAAAATAAAAAAATCCACGCAATTGCGTGGATTTTAATGAGTTTGTCAGCCTTCACGAATCATCCTGAGAGACTGTGAAACAACAAAAGCAAATTAGACGTTAAACAAGAAGTTCATCACATCGCCGTCTTTAACGATATAATCTTTCCCTTCAGCTCGCATCTTGCCCGCTTCTTTCGCCCCTTGTTCACCTTTGTAAGTGATGAAATCCTCAAACGAAATAGTTTGGGCACGGATAAAGCCCTTTTCAAAATCAGTATGGATTTTACCCGCCGCTTGTGGCGCGGTTGCACCCACAGGGATCGTCCAGGCACGAACTTCTTTCACGCCCGCAGTAAAGTAGGTTTGCAGGTTCAGCAATTGGTAGCCTGCACGAATAACACGGTTCAAACCTGGCTCTTCCAGACCTAATTCCGCCATAAATTCTTCGCGGTCAGCATCTTCCAACTCTGCGATATCGGCTTCTATTGCTGCACAAACGGGAACAACAACGGAGCCTTCTTTTTCAGCAATGGCGCGAACGGTATCAAGGTGTGGGTTATTTTCGAAACCGTCTTCATTGACGTTGGCAATATACATGGTTGGTTTCAAGGTCAGGAAGCTCAGGTAACGAATAATCGCTTTCTCTTCCGCACTCAGGTTTAAAGCGCGCAGCATACCTGCTTGTTCAAGGTGTGGAAGGCATTTTTCTAAGACTTCCAGTTCCGCTTTAGCGTCCTTATCACCACCTTTGGCTTTCTTCTGTATACGATGGATAGCGCGCTCGCAGGTATCCAGATCCGACAGCGCCAGTTCTGTATTGATAACTTCAATATCAGAGGAAGGATCAACCTGACCAGAAACGTGGACAATGTTGTCGTTTTCAAAGCAGCGTACTACATGGCCGATCGCTTCTGTTTCACGGATGTTGGTCAGGAATTGGTTACCTAAGCCTTCACCCTTTGAAGCACCTTTTACCAGACCGGCAATATCGACGAACTCCATAGTGGTTGGCAGGGTGCGTTGTGGTTTAACAATCTCAGCCAACTGTTCGAGACGTGGATCTGGCATCGGCACAACACCTGTATTTGGCTCGATAGTGCAGAACGGGAAGTTTGCTGCTTCGATACCTGCTTTGGTCAGCGCATTGAATAATGTAGATTTCCCAACGTTAGGCAGGCCAACGATACCGCATTTGAATCCCATATATTTATCACCTTAAATCACTTATATACGTATTAAACTTCAAGTTGCAATTGACAACACGGTATGAAATCACACGCATCTTGAAGTTAGATTGGTATAAACCAACAAGAATAGGCTTGTCGGTCAGTTTACAAAATTGGCGCTATTATACACGCAATAGCCCGATGCGCCATGCACTGCCAGTTAAGCGCTGGCTTTAAAGGCATGTAGGCGATTAATAGCCTTGCTCATGCCATCTTGAATCAGGATGTCAGTACAGCGCAACGCTTCATCTATGGCATCGTCAATCAGTTTTTGTTCGCTGGCAGGTGGCTTGCCAAGGACGAAGCCTACGACTTTGTTTTTATCACCTGGATGACCAATACCGATACGCAGACGGTGGAAGTTAGGGTTATTTCCGAGTTTATTTTGAATGTCTTTTAGGCCATTATGACCGCCATTGCTGCCACCGAGTTTCATTTTTGCCATGCCCGGCGGCAGATCCAGCTCGTCATGTGCAACCAAGATTTCATCCGGCTGGATACGATAAAATCCAGCCAGGGCAAGAACGGATTTACCACTAAGGTTCATAAAAGTGGTGGGTACCAGTAAACGAATATCTTGCCCATTCATGTTAATACGGGCGGTATAACCAAAAAATTTACTCTCTTCTTTTAAGGGTTGGTTATGGCGTTGCGCTAACAAATCAACAAACCATGCTCCGGCGTTATGTCTGGTCTGTGCATATTCGGCTCCAGGGTTTGCCAGGCCAACGATTAATTTTATGTTACTCACGGTTTAATTTCGCTTATTAGCAATAGAACAAAAGGAGATTAGTTTACCTATCTCACGGCTTGAGTACAAAACTCATTTAAATAGCGTTTCAAAATGATAGGAGTATTCTTTACCCCGCGTGGCGCGGGGTAAAGAACGCCAATATCTGATATTCTCAGTATTATGAAAACCTATTTAACAAAGATTATTCTAATGGAATGTAAAAAATTAGGTTTAAATTTGTACAGCTTGTGATCGCCACCGCAATAACCTTTCATATGATAAGTCTATAATTAATTTTGAAGAAGATGTCTGCTTTCGTGCTTTTGCGTTCGTTGTATTTGCAAATTAGCGTTCACAAAAAGTATTGGAGGTTGGTTATGAAACGTAAAAGGTCTTTTATTTTTGGTAATATTCTTATGGGAGCAGGAATGGCGGCAATGTTCATTAGCTTAGCTTATGTATTGCTTAGCCATATCTTTAATTTTGGTCTTTCGGAATTTTTGACAAGCCTTTCATTAATGGGATTGTTTGTTGGGGCATTTATTTGGCTGGTAGGAGCCAGTATTGGCGGCCGAGAACGGGTTACTGATAAATATTGGTGGCTGAAGAATTACGATGAACGTTATTGCCGTAAAAAACAGCGACATTCGTGATTATTTTAGATAAGGCGGTTATGGTTATCGCCTTATCCATATTTGTTAAATGTTCAGTGTATACCCATCTCACTTCAAGATGCATATTGTTTCTCCCCGCTTTGCGAGGAGAAACAATGAGTTATGTTGTCTTATAATGAGCAACTTGAAAGGTAACGCGTATATTAAAAATTGACATTGAAACCGAGGTTGAAATAGTAGTCATGATTCGGTTCATTATCATTTTTTTCATGTGATACGGCGGCAAATGCGCGAAAGTCATTGGTCAGATTGGCATTAACACCGACTGTATATTGGATATGATCTCTATTTTGTTTCTCTCCCTGTTGGACGAAACTTGTTTTGGTCGCATTGATCGCGCTGCGAAGGGTATAGCGTTCATCATCGAATTGATGATTGAACAGAATAGAGGCATAAGGATTGAAACGGCCTAGTTTGGTATCTACGCGCCAACCCACCGAGCCAACTTTGGAATGATAATTTTGAGCGGCAAAATGCATAGAGGTGCTGTTGTTACCTGTTTCACGATAACCATCAATATCGCCTTTATCCCAGGAATATTGGATGATTGGGCTGGTGGTCAGGTAAGGCGTAATAGGGATATTCCAGCCTGCTGCAATCTGCCAACCCCACTGTCTACCCATCGTTGAACCTGATTCCCTGCGAGTGGCTTGACCAAGCTGGATGGAGCGTGACAGATTGTCGTAATTGGTCCGTGAATAATGAACATCACCGTTCAGCCATCCATTACCATAATAGTTCCAGAGTGTGTAAGCAGTTATGACATGACCAATAGCAGCATAGTTGAAATTAGGTGTTGCATTTTGTTCATCTTTATAACGTGAAATTGTGGCGCCTAATAGTAAATTATCCGTCAGTTGATAATCACTACCCAATGTAATGGTATTATTGTGATTGCCGGTATAACCGGCAAATACACCAATTTTACCTTTGGCCTGATGATTATTGCGAAGTTGTTGCAGGTGACCTTCAAGTGAGCTTAGCGCAGTTGTGGTTGAGGTGCGGTTGATGTGGTTCAACGCCATCACTTGTAAAGGGGCGTTGTAAATTGACATAATGTACTGGCCGATGACTTTGTGTGCGTAAGGGGTTGGGTGGAGGTCATCGGAAAATAAGTAGGGTTGGCTCTTATCAAAGCCAGGCTGGGAAGAAAAACACAGATCAGCCCTTGTACCTTGTGGACAGGCATAACCAAGGGTATTAGCAATACCATAAATGGTCGGATTCTCAATAACTTCCCTTAAGAGATGATTGACATCGGCACGCAGGATATTGCCGTTAATGAGTTGATTCTCTTCGTTTTGGTTAAATTCGTCGGAAAATTGGGATGCAGTTTTACTGGCATTATCATAAGCGTCAAGCAATTGGCGGTAAATTTCTTTTGCTGCTTCTGGGTCTTGGGGAGAAGCGCCTTCAGCAATCTTTTTAAAAACTTCCTGGAGAATTTTGTTTCTGATTTCCTTATTCGGTGTGGGATATTTATTGATGGCTTCGTGAGCTTGTTTCAGAATTTGGGCGATTTTGCCATCAGGTATTTTGCTTTTTTTTAAAGCGCCTCGAAGCACGGCTTCCATAATTTGGGGTGTTGTCCCAATATCGGGGACATTAGGTACAATAATTAAACCCGCGCCAGCCTTAATGAGTTGATTGATTTGCGATGCTGCGGATGCAGAACTATCATTGATACGATGTTGCGCTGCTTTTTCATCGCCTTTCGCTAAATCTTGCAAAGCGTCCTTTACATCGTTTCCTCCTACCCAATGTATGTACAAACCATTTGGATCAGCCCGTCCAGAGTGTGCTTGTAAATAGTCATCAAGCTGTTTCTTTGTTGGGGGCATAAAAGCATCCCAGAAAGGATCACCAGAACCGTTAGCGGTTGCTCCTCCATAGGCATAATTGGTTCCATCTTTCTTAGAGGGTATTATTTTTTTGCCAGTAAGGTTTCGGGCTATGTATTCATCATATAGCTCGGTGTCTTTGCCATCTGTTGTAAATCTGCCGTTATTCCCGCCATCACTTAAGCTATCCCCGAAAACATATACATTGTTATAGGCATAGGCATTTGTCATGAGGTTAACGAATAGTGCGGTCGTGGCTGATACTAAAAAGAGTGTTGTCTTCATGTAGTTCTCCTGAAAAAACAGCGCATTATTTTCATGCCAGCCAAAACACCTTGATTTAAAAGGGCATTTGCTCATTTCTCTTCGGTTAATGGCTGATTTTCTGATTGTTTCAGTTCGATACTACTTGCAATTGCATATACAAAAATTAAACAGAACGTTAACGTTTGCGTGATAATTAAACAAAAACGCAAGGCAGTCATTTTGCCTTGCGTCCCTTAATAAATGTTTTCTTAGAAACTTGCGTTGATACCTAAGCTGAAATTGTAGCTAGGATCTTGGCTATTGCCGTCATTGCGGGTAACGGAAGCAAACCCGCGCAGGTTATTGATCAGGTTTGCGTTCACGCCGACAGTATATTGACGCCAGTTTGTACTTTGTTTATCACTTTTCATTACAGCAGAAGCGTGACTGCTATCGGTGTTCATAAAGCTGCGCAGTTTGTTGCTTGTATCACCAAATTGGTGATTAAACTGGACAGAAGCGTAAGGATTGAAACGGCCTAGTTGAGTATCCACGCGCCATCCCAGGGTGCCAACTTTAGAGGTGTAGTCTTGATCACCAAAATGCATGGAAGTGCTATTGTTACCGGATTCACGGTAGCCATCGATGTCACCTTTATCCCAGGCATACTGGATGATTGGGCTGGTGGTCAGATAATGAGTAACAGGGATATCCCAACCGGCGGTAATGCGTGCACCCCACTGTTTACCTGTGGTAGAGCCGATTTCTCTGCGTGTCGCTTCGCCAAGCTGGATGGTACGAGTCAGGCTCTCATAATTGGTGCGAGAATAATGGAAGTCTCCGCTTAACCAACCATTATTGTAGTAGTTCCACAATGTATACGCTGTCAGAACATGACCACGGCCTGCATAAGAGAAGTCAGCAATAGGTGAGCGCTCCTCTTTATAGTTAGAGTACATTGCACCCAATAGCAGGTTATCGAGCAATTGATAATCGCTACCCAGTGTAAAGGTTTTATCTTGGTTACCGGTGTAGCCACCAAAGACACCGACTTTACCTTGTTCGTTGCCACCGTTACGCAGTTGTTGCAGGTGACCATCAAGGGAAGATAGGGCACTTTTAACGGAGGCACGGTTGACCTGAGTCAGTGTCATTACTTGTGATGGGGCAATATAGATAGAGGTAATGTATTGGCCCATTATCTTCTGTCCCAACGGTGTTGGGTGGAAAGAATCAGAGAATAGAGATTGGTATTCGGCAAATCCACTCATATTGGCGGAACATTCATTGATCTTCACGCCATATGGGCAAGCATAACCTAATGTATTTTGGATACCATAAACCGTAGGGTTGGCGATCACTTCATTCAACAATCCATTGATGTCAGCACGCAAAATATTGCCGTTTTTTGTGTCAATGAGTTTGCTGACTTGCTCATTGTATGTATCAGTGAGTTTTGATGCCTCTGCACTTGCCTGATTGTAGGCAGCGAGAAGTTTTTCATATTTTGCTTCTACTTCATTTGGCGATAATATTTCTATAATTTTTTTCAACGTACCTTCGAGAATTAGGCGGCGATATTCTTTATTAGGAGTGGTAAAAGTATTAATACCATCATGGACGGATTTTAATCCGCCATGAATTGTTTGATTAATAGCTTCTTTTTGTTTTTCAGATAGTTCTTTGTAATCTGCCGGAGTCAAAACCTGAGTCAGCACTGTTTCTAAAAATCTGGGAGTCGTGCTCACATCAGGAACCGTTGGAACAATAACTAATCCCGCACCTTGTTTGATAAGTTGATTAATTTGATTTGCAGTTGCGGTAGCACTGGAGACGACAACCCCAGCAGCAACTTTTTGACGTTCTTGTGGATCTTTTTCTTTTGCGGCGTCTTCCAATGCTTGAGCAATATCGTTACCACCGACCCAATGAATATAGATACTGTTAGGATCAGCTTTTCCATCTTGGCTATTAAGGTATCTATTTACCTGCTCTTGCGTATTAAACTTATAGTTAATCGCCATCGCCCCACCTTGGGCATAATTAGTTCCACCGTTCTCTCTGGATGGAATGAGCGTTGTGCCTGTAATGTGTTGAGTAAAATACTCAACATATAACTGGCTTGTCGCACCATCTGTGGTATAGCGTCCGTTATTTCCGCTATCACTTAAGCTATCTCCAAAAACATAGACCCGATCATAAGCATGGGCGGTAGAAACGGCATTGATTGAAAGCGCTAGCAGTGCAGGTGTAAATAAAAATGCCTTTTTCATTGGCACTCTCCTTAAAAAGTAGTTTTTGCTATTAATCAACATCTTGTCTTTAGAAAAGCTGGTTTTTGGGCGAAAAGCATCCCGCAACTCTTCCTCAGTAGGTTAGAGATGTTGATATGTTTAATATTGAGATAAACCCATATAAGACAGCTGACTTATTGGTAACGGCTGCCTACGATTAATTATGGTTTCAGGTTATTGAACTTCCATGTTGCTTTGCATTTTTTATGGATACTGGGATCTTAAAAAATTCAACGCCTAAGTACGTACATAAAATAACCAATCGAAAATTATCCTTTTCATCCCTGGATCTTGATAGCTTATCTATTAGAATAATTTATTTTTTTAGAAAAGAAATAATACCTGTTTTCCGATACTGTTGTGTGATGTAAAGAAGTAAAACCAGCGCCATTAAGCGTGCGACAGGTTAGCAGTAACCATTCAATGACACCAGTATTGTTAGAATGTTAGGAACTGGACGTACCAGATGGATTGAAATGTTTATGGGGCATTAATATTAGATTATATGGCTATTTAATCGTTTTATTTTATTGGGCGAAATTTAAGATCTTATGTCAATTTATTGATAATTTTACTTATTTTTGGAATGGTACTATTTTTAATTGTTATTAATTCGAATTGAAATCATTAGCTAAATATATTAAAAAAACAGAAAACCCCGCTGCTGCAAATGCAGCAACGGGGTTTTTAAGGCAATGATTTATTTAATCACTTGAATAAGTTAGCGCTCAATATTGACGCTAAAACTTAAACATTAATGCTCAAACATCGCAGAGATTGATTCTTCATTGCTGATACGGCGAATGGCTTCAGCCAGCATACCAGACAGTGTCAAAGTGCGAACTTTGTTCAACGCCTTAATCTCATCAGACAGAGGAATTGTGTCACAGACTACAAATTCATCGATCACTGAGTTCTTGATGTTTTCCACTGCATTGCCAGAGAAAATAGGGTGGGTTGCATAAGCAAACACCCGTTTCGCTCCGCGCTCTTTCAATGCCTCAGCCGCTTTACACAGTGTGCCACCTGTATCGATCATGTCATCGACCAGAACGCAATCACGGCCAGCAACATCACCAATAATATGCATCACTTGAGAAACGTTTGCACGTGGGCGACGTTTATCGATGATAGCCATATCTGTATCGTTCAGCAGCTTGGCAATCGCACGGGCGCGAACAACACCACCAATATCTGGAGAGACAACAATGGGGTTTTCCAGCTCTTTCTGGAGCATATCTTCCAGAAGAATTGGGCTACCAAATACATTATCAACCGGAACATCAAAGAAACCTTGGATCTGCTCGGCGTGTAGGTCAACAGTGAGAACACGGTCTACACCAACGCTGGACAGAAAATCAGCAACAACTTTTGCAGTGATAGGTACACGTGCCGAACGGACACGGCGATCCTGACGGGCATAACCGAAGTAAGGAATAACAGCGGTAATACGACCAGCAGAAGCACGACGTAGCGCATCGACCATAACAACTAATTCCATCAGGTTGTCGTTGGTTGGTGCACAGGTAGACTGGATGATGAAAACATCACCGCCGCGTACATTTTCATTGATTTGAACACTGACTTCACCGTCGCTAAAACGACCGACAGCAGCGTCTCCCAGGTTAGTGTACAGGCGGTTGGCAACACGTTGTGCTAGTTCAGGTGTGGCATTACCAGCAAAAAGCTTCATATCGGGCACGAGAAAAACCTCAGGCTTGCGTCCAGAGAGATATTGTTGACCAATCAAACAAATATTGCTTATTGGTTCAATAACATGGGTATCCCAGAGCGGAATGTATGCAAGGGAGAAATGTTAACGCCACGCGCAACAAAACCCTGCATCCACTCTGGAGTTTCATTTAACACCTTACGGGCCGATGCTTCTGATTCGAACTCGCCGAAAACACATGCACCGGTTCCGGTCAGGCGTGACGGTGCGTATTCTAACAGCCATAAAAGAAGCTGTTCAACCTCACGAAAACGTTTTCTTGCGATTGGTTCACAATCATTTGCAAATGGTGCCTGTAATAATGCGGGCAGAGCGCGAATCGGAGAATTTCTTTTTAATTCAGGATCTGTGAAGATTGTCGGGGTTGATATTTCAATTCCAGGGTGGGCAACCAAAAACCACTTTTCTTCCGGTGAAGCAGGCTGGAGCTTTTCTCCAATACCTTCGGCAAAAGCAGCATGGCCTTTGACAAAGACAGGAACGTCTGCCCCAAGGCATACGCCAAGCTGTGCTAATTCATCATCGGACAGATTGGCTTGCCAATGGTGATTGAGGGCAATTAATACCGTTGCCGCATTGGAAGAGCCGCCTCCTAAACCTCCGCCCATTGGCAGACATTTATCAACGTGAATATCGGCTCCCAAATGTTCGGTGACAGATTGAATATCCACATTGAGATTCGGTACTGCACGTTTTTGTAATAGATGGTTTTGCAATAATCGAGCGGCCCGCACGATCAAATTGTCATCATGAGCGACACCTGTAACCGAAGTCAGTAAGCGGATTTGATTATCTCGACGCGGTGAAATGGTGATTTCATCGCCATAATCTAAAAATTGAAACAGGGTCTGCAGTTCGTGGTAGCCGTCAGGCCGCTGCCCTGTGATATACAAAAATAAATTCAATTTTGCCGGAGAAGGCCAGGTTAAAGTCATTATTGAATCGTCCAGTTATCCATCTTTAATTTTATGCGGTTGTTTCCTTGCGTAAGCTCCAGTCGGGTGGGTAAGGCTGGCGTGATCGTTGTATCGTATCCTTGATAATTTACGCACCAAATTTCACCCTTTTTTTTGTCACTGACGGATTTAAGCAGGTAGTTTGCATCTAACTGAAAATTTTTGGCATTACCAGGCAAACCGATGATCCAACTTCTTAGATTATCCAGAGGAATATTCATATTGGTCAGTTGGTAAATTAAAGATTCGGGTTTATCACTGAGATATTTTTTACCATTATTGTCAGTGATCTGGATCATATTCGGTTCGACGAACAATTCCAATTCTGTTGTACCCAATGGATTGAGTAACAGTAACTTATAATTGTCAGGTGAATATTGTTGCCAGAAAAATCGGGCGTACACTTTTTTTTCATCTGCCAGATAAGCGAAAGAACCTCGGGTTTGGTAATGCCCTAATTTTTGCAGTTGCTGTTCACGGGCGTGCCATTGTGGTGTATCTGCTGATCCCGTACCCATAGGGGGTTGCGTGATTGTACAGGCAGTCAGTAAAACACCGGAGAGGGGAAGTAAGCGAAAAAAAACAGACATTTTCATACGGTAACCCTTGGTAGTAAGAGAGCTTGGCATTTTGTCGATTATAAATATGACAATTTAAAGCGTGCTACCCAAGTTTATAATCATAGAGGGTAATTTAACGAAAGTTCGCTGAGAATTCTCGAATAAAATTATCGCATAATCACCTGATTGACTTTTATTGCACAGATGCATCAAGTAGAATGCTCGACCAATGAGAGTCCTTATGAAGGGTGTGAGTTTATGAGAATAATTATCAATATCATCATAGTCTTGCTTCCCGTGATAACTCAATGTAGTTAAGATGACTTTATTAGCACTCGGTATCAACCATAAAACAGCGCCTGTTTCTTTACGTGAGCGGGTGGCCTTTTCTCCTGACACGCTAGGATTAGCGCTTGATGACTTGCTCCAGCAACCCCTGGTGCGAGGTGGCGTCGTACTGTCTACCTGCAACCGTACAGAACTTTATCTCAGCGTTGAACAGCAGGGTAATTTAAAAGAACAGTTAATTAATTGGCTATGCAAATATCATCAGCTTAACCCTGATGATTTGGCAGGCAGCCTCTATTGGTATTTAGACAATGAAGCCGTCAGCCATTTAATGCGCGTTGCAAGCGGCCTGGATTCCCTGGTATTAGGGGAACCGCAGATTTTGGGACAGGTGAAAAAGGCTTTTTCTGAGTCGCAAAATTATCAATCTTTGTCGAGTGAACTGGAACGCTTATTCCAAAAATCTTTCTCGGTGGCTAAACGGATCAGAACAGAAACAGAAATTGGCGCCAATGCCGTTTCTGTCGCATTTGCGGCCTGTACACTTGCGCGGCAAATTTTCGAATCCCTTTCCCAACTTAATATCCTGCTGGTGGGCGCGGGGGAAACGATTGAACTGGTTGCCCGTCATCTAAAAGAGCATGGCGTAAACCACATGATGATCGCCAACCGGACAAAAGAGCGGGCACAGATGCTTGCCAGTGAAGTCAATGCCGAAGTCATTTCCCTGCCGGATATCGATACCCGATTGGCTGAAGCGGATATTGTCATTAGTTCTACGGCCAGCCCATTACCGATCATTGGCAAAGGTATGGTCGAAAGGGCATTGAAATTACGTCGTAACCAACCCATGTTGCTGATTGACATTGCCGTTCCTCGCGATATTGAACCAGATGTGGAAAAATTGAGTGATGTTTATCTGTACAGCGTGGATGATTTACAGGCTATCATTCAGCAAAATCTTGCCCAACGTAAAGCTGCGGCAGTGGTTGCGGAAGGGATTGTGCAACAAGAAAGCAGCTATTTCATGGATTGGTTGCGTTCTCAAGGCGCTGTTAATACAATTCGCGAATATCGAGAGCAGGCAGAGAAAATTAGGGCTGAGATGACGGCAAAGGCATTGATGTCCATAAGGCAGGGTGCTGATGCTGAACAGATCATTAACCAATTGACCTACCAGTTGACGAATCGTCTGATCCATACACCGACTAAATCTCTCCAACAGGCTGCCAGTGATGGCGATTTGGAACGCCTGAATCTATTACGGGACAGCCTTGGGCTGGATCATAACTAACCCTATTCTTAATAAGGTCTGATATTACGAATGAAGCCTTCTATTGTCGCTAAATTGGAAGCACTACAAGAACGCCATGAAGAAGTGTTGGCTCACCTCGGTGATGCTGAAGTCATTGCTGATCAAGAGCGTTTTCGCGCATTATCAAAGGAATATGCTCAACTGACGGATGTGACTAACTGTTTTAAAGCCTGGAAAAGCGTTCAGGATGATATTGAAACAGCCGAGATGATGCTTGATGATCCCGAAATGCGGGAAATGGCGCAGGAAGAACTCAAAAGCGCAAAAATTCGTAATGAAGAGTTGGAACAGCAATTGCAATTGTTGTTATTACCGAAAGATCCGGATGATGAACGCAACTGTTTCCTTGAAGTTCGTGCCGGAACGGGGGGGGATGAAGCTGCGATATTTGCCGGAGATTTATTCCGTATGTATAGCCGTTATGCTGAATCCCGTCGCTGGAAAGTGGAACTCATGAGTGCCAATGAAGGTGAACATGGCGGATATAAGGAAGTGATTGCCAAAATTTCTGGTGAGCAAGTTTATGGACACCTGAAATTTGAGTCTGGTGGTCATCGTGTCCAGCGAGTGCCGGAAACAGAATCCCAGGGGCGCATTCATACTTCTGCGTGTACGGTAGCTATTCTGCCTGAAATCCCGGAAGCGGAATTGCCGGATATTAATCCAGGCGATCTGAAAATTGATACTTACCGCTCTTCCGGCGCGGGCGGGCAGCACGTCAACACCACTGACTCCGCCATTCGAATTACCCACTTGCCGACGGGGATTGTTGTAGAGTGTCAGGATGAGCGTTCACAGCACAAGAACAAAGCCAAAGCGATGTCTGTGCTTGCTGCGCGTATCCGTGCCGCTGAGATGCAAAAGCGTCAGGAGGCTGAGGCTTCTGAACGCCGTAACTTGCTTGGCTCCGGTGACCGTTCAGATCGCAACCGCACCTATAACTTCCCACAGGGGCGCGTTACCGACCACCGTATCAACCTGACGTTATACCGTCTTGAAGAAGTGATGGAAGGCAAACTGGATATGCTTATCCAACCTATCATTACTGAATACCAAGCAGACCAATTATCCGCATTGTCAGAGCAGGATTGATGAATTATCAACATTGGCTCCGACATGCAGCTATGCAGTTGACTGAAAGTGACAGCCCTAAGCGTGATGCAGAAATTCTGTTGCAACACGTAACAGGGCGTTCCCGCACTTACTTAATTGCATTCCATGAGACACCAATTTCCCCAAAAGAAGTTAGCCAGCTTGAGACCTTGCTGGCTCGCCGCATCCAGGGTGAACCGATTGCTTATATTGTGGGGGAGCGTGAATTTTGGTCGCTGTCCCTGACTGTATCACCAGCAACGTTAATCCCGCGTCCTGATACGGAATGCCTGGTTGAAAAAGCCTTGGAACTATTGCCTGTATCATCGGCACAAATTCTGGATCTTGGCACGGGAACAGGGGCAATTGCATTGGCGCTGGCAAGTGAGCGGCATGATTGCTATGTCACTGGGGTGGATATCAACCCTGATGCAGTCGCGTTGGCAAGACATAATGCTGCCAGAAACGCGGAAAAATTGTCTGTTCACAATGTGAATTTTCTGCAAAGTGAGTGGTTTTCTGCGGTTGGGGAAAGACAATTTGATATGATTGTCAGTAATCCTCCCTATATTGATGAGCTTGACCCTCATCTGCGCGAAGGAGATGTCAGGTTTGAACCAGCCACTGCATTGATCGCTGCACAAAATGGCATAGCAGATTTGCAGACAATTATAGAGCAGGCTCGCCACTTCCTGTTACCAAACGGATGGCTATTATTGGAACATGGCTGGAAACAGGGAATCGTTGTCAGAAACCTATTTTTGGAAAAAGGTTATCAACAGATAGCAACTTTTCAGGATTATGGTGGTAACGAACGTATCACGGTAGGTCAATGGAATAAAGATGAAAACCATAGTTAATTATGAATTCAATAATGCTTCCCTGATAGATGGTATTATTCTGGTAACACGGGCCATTCGTCCTGATTTCCCCCACACAATGGTGACTGAGCAATTAACGGTATTGCTTGAAGAAGCGCGCCAAAAACTTTCCTCTATTACTGACACCAAAGCAAAATTACACGCATTATTGATGCTGTTTTATCGAGAGTGGAAATTTGGTGGTGCGAATGGGGTGTATTGTTTATCTGATACCTTGTGGTTGGATAATGTATTGCGTTCACGCCAAGGTGCTCCCGTCACATTGGGAACGATATTTACCCATATAGCTCAGGCGCTGGCATTGCCCGTACAGCCTGTTATATTTCCGACACAGTTAATTTTACGGGTTGATTTGGCTGATGAGCCGACATGGTTTATTAACCCGATGAATGGCGATACGCTCAACGAACATATCCTTGATGTCTGGTTGAAAGGTAATATTGGCCCGATGGTTCGTTTAGAAAATAAGGATTTACAGGAAGCCGATAATAACGGCATTGTGCGAAAAGTGACTGATATTATCAAAGTTTCCTTAATGGAAGAGAAAAAAATGGAGTTGGCATTAAAGGCCAGCGAAGTCGTGCTGATGTTCGATCCCGAAGATCCATATGAAATCCGCGACCGAGGACTAATTTATGCGCAACTCGATTGTAATCACATTGCTGTTTCAGATTTGAGTTATTTTGTCGAACATTGCCCTGAGGACCCGATCTCAGAAATGATAAAAATGCAGATTAACACCATTGATCAGAGAGCGATCATTCTCCATTAAAGGTGTTATCCAATCCAACTTGCAAATCAATGTGATTGTTTATATATCCCCCGCTACGCGAGGAGATATAAGACGCATCTTGAAAGACGATTGGTATATAAGGCAGCATTTCCTTGCTCCTTATTTATTTTTATAGATACAGCAAATTATTTGTCCTTAACAAGAGAAGGTATAAACATGCAACAGAAAGTGGTTAATATTGGTGACATCAAGGTCGCAAATGATCTGCCTTTTGTACTGTTTGGTGGAATGAATGTCCTTGAGTCACGGGATTTGGCCATGCGTATTTGTGAACACTATGTGACCGTAACGCAAAAACTGGGCATTCCTTATGTTTTTAAGGCGTCTTTTGATAAGGCTAACCGTTCTTCGATCCACTCCTATCGCGGGCCAGGTCTGGAAGAGGGTATGAGAATCTTCCAAGAGCTGAAACAGACTTTTGGCGTGAAAATCATCACGGATGTACATGAACCCGTACAAGCCCAACCTGTTGCAGAGGTGGTTGATGTTATCCAGCTTCCTGCTTTCCTTGCCCGCCAGACTGATTTGGTTGAGGCGATGGCAAAAACGGGCGCAGTTATCAATGTCAAAAAACCGCAGTTCGTTAGCCCAGGGCAGATGGGGAATATTGTTGAAAAATTTAAAGAAGGTGGTAACGATCAGGTAATACTGTGTGATCGTGGCAGTAATTTTGGTTATGACAACCTGGTCGTCGATATGTTGGGCTTTGGTGTCATGAAACAGGCAACCCAGGGTTCGCCAGTGATTTTTGACGTTACTCACTCATTGCAATGCCGTGATCCATTGGGTGCGGCTTCCGGCGGTCGTCGTACGCAAGTGTCAGAGCTGGCTCGTGCTGGTATGGCGGTAGGAATTGCCGGTTTGTTCCTTGAAGCTCATCCTGATCCAGAAAATGCAAAATGTGATGGCCCATCAGCATTACCATTGGCAAAACTGGAGCCATTCCTGATGCAGATGAAAGCCATTGATGATGTAGTGAAAAGTTTCCCAGAGCTGGATACCAGCAAATAATCACGGGATCTGTTTGGTTTTTTGATAATGCGGTTACAGAAATATTGCCCTGTGACCGCCTGTTTTTTTACACATTATCTTTAATAAATAATCTTTTACCAGGAAAGTCAATTAATACTGCATATTGATTGAAAAAGTTATTTCCAATTAATCCATCCGCATTTAAGTGATTAAAATCTCCATCAACCAGTAGTGAATTTAGTTCTATTTTTTTAATCCCTTCCTCTATTGATTTTTGCCATAAGAATATTAGACCAAATAATATTCTTATCTGGAGATTTAGGCTAAATAGGTTTTCATAATACTGAGAGTATCAGGTGTTGGTATTCCTTACCCCGCGCGGGGTAAGGAATACTCCTATCATTTTGGAACACTATTTAGTTTATTTCTTGTAGTGCATTGGATAAAGTGGCATAAAAGCTCAATTGCCCTTTAATCGGTTCGACTTTGGCTCGTGCCAGCGTTTTCAAAGGCTGGAAGGAGATATCGCACACAACGAGATGTTTCTCTTTTCCCATTTCCCGAACGAATGCTTGAAAAGCATGTAGTCCACCAGCATCCAGAACCGGAACCGCATCCCACTGCATAATAATAGTGTGATAATCGGTGCCTTGTTCTTTCAGTTCAGCAAAAATACGCTCTGCGGCTGCGAAAAACAGAGGACCATTAATTCGCACAACCAACAAACCGGTATCATTATTCGTTGCGGGAGAAACGCTGATTCGTGTCATATTGGCAATTTTGCGCATAAACAGTAGTGAAGCCAGCACAATGCCTATCGTGATTGCTACTACCATATCAAACAGCACCGTTAATGACATACACAGCAACATCACGATGATATCGTCTTTGGGGGCACGGCGGATGAGATCCACAACCTTATGGGCTTCGCTCATATTCCACGCCACAATCAACAAAATAGCTGACATAGCGGCAAGCGGTAAATAAGAAAGTATTGGGGCAAGAACCAGCAGTGCCAACAATACCAGCAGGGAGTGAACGACAGCGGCAATTGGTGAGGTTGCTCCTGCCCGCACATTGGCGGCTGAGCGAGCGATAGCCGCAGTTGCGGTGATCCCGCCAAAGAAGGGGGCGACAATATTACCCATTCCCTGACCGATTAATTCACTGTTGGAATGATGTTTTTTTCCGGTCATGCCATCAAGAATAACGGCGCACAACAGGGATTCAATTGCGCCTAACATTGCCATAGAAAATGCAGCGGGCAGTAATGCTGATATTGTATTCCAGTTAATATCAAGAGAATGAGTATCAGGTAATTGCCACGGCAGGACAAATTGGGGAAGAATGGGGGGAATACCTTGGCCTTGTGTACCTTCTTCCAGCGTATAGCTAAATGACGAACCAATTGTTGCCACATCATGACCTAACAGATGCATGATCCCCATGATACCTGTACCTGCTATTAAAGCGGGTAAGTGACCTGGTAACTTTATCCTGAGTTTTGGCCAGAAAATCAGTACCAGCAGGGTTGTTAAACCAATAAGGGTATCGCTCAGTTGTAATGAAGGAAACGCTTGGGAGAGGGCAATCACCTTATTAATATAATTTTCCGGTACATGGTCTAATTTCAGGCCGAAGAAATTTTGCACTTGCATAGTAGCGATGGTAATGGCAATACCAGAAGTGAATCCAAGCGTAACAGAGAGTGGAATATACTCAATCAACCGGCCTAATCGCGCTAATCCCATGATAAGCAGAATAATGCCTGACATGAGCGTGGCAATGAGCAAACCACTGAGGCCAAATTGTTGCGATACAGGATAGAGTATCACCACAAAAGCCGCTGTTGGGCCGGAAACGCTATAGCGTGATCCTCCGGTCACAGCAATAATCATGCCGGCAATGGCCGCAGTATACAGGCCGTATTGTGGTGCAACACCACTACCGATTGCCAGAGCCATTGCCAGTGGGATAGCAATAATTCCCACGGTGATACCAGCAATTATGTCTTTGATAAGACGCTGAAAAGAGTAAGTTTCTTTCCAACAAGCGTCAATAAGCGCACTAAATGGACGTATTCCCTTAATTTTACGAGTATTCATTTAATTGAGAACCAAAAAATAAGATGGCAAATGATGAGCTGAAAAAAGTTATGCCAGCATATCGCTTTTATCAGCTCAGAAAAGTGTTATATGTCAAAAAGTTAACTAATTTTACTTATCCGTTTTTGGAAAATGCGTTTTCTAAATTATTTTAGTACAAGTTTTATCGATGGTGAAATTGCATCGAAGTTATTAAAACAGTCAGATAATTGTTGGATTACACTTATATACGCATTAAACTTCAAGTTGCCATTTACAACACGATATTAAACCTGATTTCTCCCCGCTTCGCGGGGAGAAATCACACGCATCTTGAAGTTAGATTGGTATATTTGGGCTTTTAAAGTCTAAGACTAAATGATAAAAATAAAGAGAAGAAAATATAACGTTTAACAAAGAATTATTAGGCTAATACTTATGAAGAAACAATACCAATGGTTAAAAATTGTTCCTCTTGTTTTTGGTTTTTTACTCTTGGCGTGTGATGAAGACAATTACAGTTTTAAATTACGTGAAGATGATTATGCGGAAGCACATAATAAATTCAAAACTCAAATTGTTGATAACAGTTTTGTTGGTGATGGACAACCGGCTATACCGCCAAAAGATATTTTTTCGTTAATATATTATCCTGCTGAAGATGGAAACATGGCTGCTTTTCTTAGCACACCTCCAGTCGATAAGACTAAAAAATATCCGGCGATAATTTGGTTAACAGGAGGATATGGCGGCATTGGCAATGATGACTTTTTCTGGTCTGAGCACTCTGCTGATAATGATCAATCAGCTTCATCATTTAGACGTGATGGATTGGTATTAATGATCCCTAGTTTTAGGGGAGAAAATGCCAACCCAGGGCGTTATGAAATGTTTTATGGTGAGTTGCGTGACATTGAATCAGCGAGACAATATCTAACCAAGTTACCTTATGTTGATCCAAATCGAATTTATTTGGCTGGACACAGTACTGGTGGTACGCGATCATTGTTAGCTAGCGAGTATTCCAAAGGATTTAGAGCAGTTTTTTCGCTGGGTGGTATTCCTGACTTACGTTTACGTATTAATTATGGGCCTATTCCTGTTACAGTTCCTTTTGATCAGAATGATCCCAACGAATTTGAACTTCGTTCTCCCAGAACTTTTCTAAAATCTATAAAAACTCCTACTTTCTATTTTGAAGGAGAATATGCTTATTGGGATGAATTTGATGAAGTCAAAGAGATTGCTTCAAACAAAGGTATTCCTTTATATATTTATCGCATTAAAAACGGTGATCATTTTAATATTATTAGGCCATTGAACAACCTTATTGTGGAAAAAATATTAAATGATAAGGGAGAGAAAGCAAACATTGAATTTAATGAAAACGACTTTCTAAAGATCCAATATAATCTTTCAGCATCAAACTAACTGGTTAATTTCTACGCCTCTGAGGAGGCGTTAGTGATAATAAATCAATTTTCAATGTGGACTTTCTTGGCAATCGATACAGTAAAAATCCCCCAGTTATCCGTTAATTGATACTGTTTTTCAAAACCAGCTGCTTCTACTAATGCGTCCATTTCACCTTGGGTACGTCGTCGCATGATCCACGGCTGATTTTCGCGATGACTGGAAAGAACGCGGGCGATCATTTCAAGTTGTGGGTGCCAAGGCTGTCCGGTATATATCAGATACCCCTTTTCGGCGATCGCATCAGCAAGACCACGCAGGGAATTTTTAATTAACGTATTGTCAGAAAATAGTTCATAAAGACCGGAAACTATGCCCAGAGTTGGTGTGGGGGAAATGGTTGTAATACTTTCAGCATCAAAAGCGTCACCGAATACAAAACGGATTTTATCGGTAAGATTACGCTCTTCAATATAAGTTTGGCCCTGATTAACATTAATTTCGCTGTAATCCCTTAACAAAATAGAGTCAATTTTGCTGAAGTCGTTGATCGCATCAAAAATGTAGCGTCCATGTCCGGCCGCGATATCGACAATATGAATCGGTTGGTTTTGTTGATGTAGATGGTGAATCGCTTGGCGGATTAAGGTTTCCATATTGATTTTACGCTGTCGTATGCCGCGCCAGCCAATATTGCCTCTGAGATATTGCTGATCGACTAACCGTCCCCAAATTCCTTGACCTTGTGGTTGATTGCGATAGACATAATCCAGCGTGGAGCCAGAATCAAAACCTGTTTCAAGGCCGATACGAATACCTTCAGAAGCTTTGCCCCAGCGTGTATTCATTGCCTTACGCATTAATTTATAGCTGAGATTTTTAGGGCACCAGCCGGGTAATGGATGAGATAGAGTACGAAACTCATCGGCTGTGTGGCTCCAGATATCTTCATTGCTGTAATCATGTTGGTAACGTGGAACAGAAAAAATACGATCAATAAAAGTACGTATTTTGTCGAAGACGAAATGGCGATTTTTTTCGCCCAGCGTATCGTGGTAAAACCCCGCCATAACATGTTTCTCTTTAATCGGGGTATTCAATTGTTGGTAGAATTGGTGTTGGGGTTTATGGTTCACCACATAGTCATTACCAGAAATAAACAGTTGTGTCGGTAAAGTAATGGCGCTGGCATCTTTCACCACACGTTTTGCCGTTTGATAAAGTTCTAGCAGAATATTGACGGCAATTTCGCGGGTAATCAGGGGATCACGGTCATAAGATGCGATACGCGCCTCATCGTGAGTCAGGAATTTCGCTTTTACATAAGAATTGACGAAGAAAACTCCCCGTACTTTCTGCATCAATCGCAATCCTTGCACTGCAAAGGGAACATATAATTTGATATCGAACGCAGGAGCTGCAAGTATCATAGCGCGGATTTTTGGCGCATAATCATGTACCCAGGCGGACACTAACACAGCTCCAACACTCTGACCAATGACCACGATATTTTCCATTGCGATATGGTAATTGGCAGCAATAAACCTGACAAATTCATCAACATCTCGAATAGAACGGCCCATTGATGGACTATAACCGCGCAACCCTTCTGTTTTTCCGTGTCCACGAGCATCCCATGCAAACATTGGCACATCAGGAAGATTGAGTTCATCAACAACATGCTGAATTCTTCCCGAATGTTCATGGCCTCGGTGAAAAATAATAATTGCTTTTTCTGCCTTATCCTGCGCCTGGGGCCAATAACGATAAAACAGGGCGGTTTGATCTGATGTGGTAAAATAATGTTCTTCGGCAATGCGTTGATTTAATGTTTGTGTTTTCGACGTGGGTGTTTTTGCTAAGAGTGTCATGTTAATGCCTTATTTGGATTATGGTTGTTCAGTCGGTTTGATATCATGCAAGGCTTTGACAACACGCTGATAGCAAGTTATCAGGAGTAAAATAATCATGATGGGGAATAAATAATGGCTCCAGCTTAAGGTTGAAGGAAAAAGTGCGATTATCAATCCATAAGCACCGAAGATAAAAGCGCGGTCACTTTTTCCCATTGGGCCATCATAGCGCCGTGATGCACCAATCGTTAGTGCCAGAACACCGATAAATTCTGTTAGGATAGCCAGAAATAAGCACATCAATAGACTGACATTGTTGACATTAGGTAAAAAATAGAAGGGGAGATAGAGTGCAATATCGGAAATCACATCTCCAAGTTCATTATAAATAGCCCCCAAATGAGATTTTTGGTGATATTCTCGTGCCAACATACCATCAATGGCATTGAGTGCCATACGAATGAAAAGAAAAATAGGCAGTAGCCAATAGAAACGGGTAGAAGGAAACAGGCTCAACAGTAGGCCAACAGCGATCGACAAGAACATCGCACTTAACGTGACTTGGTTGGCAGTGAACCCATATTTTTGTAGAGAAATTACGAGAGGGCGTAATAGGTTTTGGAAATGTGGTTTTAGATTATAGATGGTCATCTTACCCTAAGTCCTTTATAGGCCAAACTGATATCACTAAATAGGTTTTCATAATACTGAGAGTATCAGATGTTGGAGTTCTTTACCCCGCGCGGGGTAAGGAATGCTCTTATCATTTTGAAACGCTATTTAGAATAAATAACAGAAAAGCGTGAACAAATAAAATAGATTTTGTTTAGGATTTCTCTCCGCGAAGCGGGGGAGAAATCAATGGGTTAAGTTAAGGATATGATAAATTGTCTAGAGCACAACGTTTGCTAACTCTGATGGAAATATTACGTAGTTATCACTTTCCCGTACAGGGCAAAGTATTGGCGCAGAAATTGAAAATTAGTTTAAGGACAGTTTATCGGGATATTGCGACCTTGCAGGCTCAAGGGGCAAATATTGAGGGAGAAGCGGGTATCGGTTATGTCTTACGGCCGGGATTTGTCTTACCTCCATTAATGTTAACGCAAAATGAGATAGAAGCCTTGGCATTAGGGGCTAGTTGGGTGACTAGACGTGCCGACTCACAATTAAAAGCATCTGCCAATAGTGCAATCAATAAAATTGCCGCCGTGATCCCAACAGAACTCAAACAATATCTTGAGGAAAATGCATTATTAATTGGGCCTGTCGCTACAGAAATTGTGCCTTCTGTTGATATTTCGCAAATACGGCAAGCGATCAGTCATCGGCATAAAATCACTTTCACTTATTTAGATCTGAAAAACAATCAATCAACCAGAACAATATGGCCATTTGCATTGGGATATTTTGAGAATATCAGTATTGTTATTGCTTGGTGTGAATTAAGAAAAACATTTCGTCATTTCAGATCGGATAGAATGCGTCATTTGAAGATCGAACAACGGTGTTATCCCCGTTCAAGACAGTCTTTACTTAAAGAATGGCGGGAAACAGAAAAAATATCGCGTTAGCTGCTGACAAAAACTGTCACACGGGTTTGTTACTTTGGGGATTCTTAATGTACTGAATCCGTTATCTGACTGTTGGAGTTTTTTATGTTAACCCTCACTTTTTCTACATCGGTAAATGCAAAGCCATCTCATATTTGGTCCCATTATGTCGATTTTGACTTACGAAAAAAATGGGAAGTTGATCTTGAGTATCTTGAATTTGAAGGTGAAGTAAGAACAGGGCAATACGGCAAAATGGTATTGAGCGGTATGCCGGAAATCCGTTTCTATCTTGCAAATATTGAAATCAATAAAGAATTTACTGACCAGATCGACCTGCCACAGATGGGAGAGTTAACTTTCTGTCACCAAATTTTAACCGATGAAAATAACATGGCAAATGGCATTCAGGTGAGTGTTTCTTTTGAGCCTGAAAAACATCTTCCTGACGCCCAAGCAGTGAGTTTTTTTAAGCAAGTGACGCAAGACTTGGTCGAAACACTCTCAAGGCTTAAAGCTGTGGTTGAAAAAACTGAAACAGAACCCCCCATTTCTGTTGTTAAACCTAATCTTCAACTGATTTATGTCTCTGATATCGAACGTTCTACAGCCTTTTATTCAATTATTTTTAATGCTGAACCAGTTTTTTCCAGCCCGCGTTATGTCGCATTTACTGCGGGTAAAGAAGCTATTTTCGCTATTTGGAGTGGAGGAACAAAGCCAGACAACACCGCTCCGCGGTTTTCAGAAATAGGTATTATGTTGCCTACCTATGAAGAAGTTGATCGGCTTTTTGAACAATGGCAACAAAATCTCAATATTAATATTGAGCAGGAACCCTACACTGATGTTTTTGGCCGCACTTTTCTTGTAAAAGATCCCGATGGTCATATGATTCGGGTTTGTCCTTTGGATTAAGATAAGTGAAGAGAATAATGTCCTATGTTTGGTTTTAATCATCATATCCTTGACAGACAATCCCCTTGATAAAAGGTGACTGCTAATAGTCATTGCTACTATTAGCAGTCACCTATTTTGTTTGTGGAAGCTATTCTTCTGAATCACCTTCTCCTGGTGCGACTGTGCCTAAGCTCCTGGTGAAAAGTTTCGATTTCTGGTTTTGGGCAAGGCGACTGTATTCTATCGTGAGTGTTGCTGCATCATAACCATCTGCCGCGTCATACCCCATCAGTTTATCGGGCGCGATGGTAACTTTATAATAGCCATTTGTTATTTCTGTCGATTGTACAGGGTGATTTTCAACCACCACAATCGGTAAAGGGCGTGCTTTTTCTGGGTGGATATCGATATAGTGTGAGATATAGGCTTTAATCGTGATCATGTCACCTGGGGCGATGGTATGATTTGGATTATTGGAATCGGATAGCACCTGAACTTCAAGCCCTTTTGTGCCGATGCTGTTGATATTGACTGGATTATATATGCCAATATAGTTGCCGTACTGGTTATATACCTCTGGAGCAACCAAAGTCCTGTGTTCGTCATTGGCTCTTGGACCGTTAATACCACCGTTATCATAACTTATGTAAAATACTTTTACCATCCGCAGGATCTACTGTTATTCTAGCCATTATATTATCCTTTCAAAGTATAAATTTTATTCTTAACTGAAAACCATGTCCTATTAAGGTGATTTTCAGCAGATTTTTGCTTGTCTTAAAAACGACAGAAATTTATATATAGGACTATATTACGTTGAAACTAAAGCTGTAATTGTACTGAGCTTACAAGCAAAGATGACATTCAAGCGAATAGCAGTCAATACATATATATAAATAAAATTTATATATAGAAATTCTTTAATTATATTCTCTAATAAGCTATTTCAAACAACAAAATTGAGTAAAAAGAAAACAATATAACGCCCGATAGGTATTTCGCCATGATTACTCGTCCTGCGTAGGATGAGTGCATACTTGTAGGCCACAATAGTGCTCAATTCTTTGGTATAAGGTGAGGTTTGAGTTGGAAAACGCCAGTTATTCATAGCGGTCTTTGGTCTTCGTGGCGAGACTATCTTTACCAGAGCATCAAACACGATCGGTAATTGTAACTGAACTGTTTTCCATAAGTTAGGCTGATGTTTTGTTTGACAAGAAAATTAATTGTGTCTCAGGTATGTTTGTTTTTTAACTTGTTAATGATTACAGATAGCGTTCTTTTGCGGATAAATCCACTGGCTGGCCTAATTATAAACCAGTAAAAAGTGAATTTTTTCTTAACATTATCACTAGGGCAAAAAATAAATGTTTCGGTCACTAGTGAATGGTAGCCATTTAGATGTTCTCTGACTAAAAAGCGCAACACCAATTTAGCCGATTTATGATCATCAAAACTGATAAATGATGCTAGATCAGGTTGGTGTATAATACCTAAATCTGCTTGCCAAAATCTGCCCGTTAATCCCATTGATATTTCATGACTATTTTCATTAAGTGGGGTAAATGTTTTTAAGCCAAATTCTTGTTGGTTATTGTTTTTTATTCCTAATTTATTAAGTAAATAAGTTGGCACATTTCTCATTTTGGACAAAGTTTTAATAAATAAATCATCGGTCATTTCAAAGTCTTTTACAGCCTGGATTATTTCTTGCGCTGGTATCTTTATCGATTCTGATTCATGGATTTCATGAAAATGAAAGTAAGGGAGAAAAGGCGTTGGGTGTTTCCATGTCTTATATTCTTTATCATTGACTATTCCTAAAAATGTCATGGCTTATCTCCTATATTGTAATAAAGATGTGAGTTTTTGTTTTTCATAGAGTTACTGATAATGTAAATCAAAGTGCAATTGGTTTATCTTTGATATTGTTTTTGTCTGTTACTTTTATCCTTGTCTGTTATCAGTAATTGATACTGACATAACGACTCTATCCATATCATATTAAGAATTGACCGTTTAATGATAAATAAATATGCAGGATGGGCTATTTTATTTAAAATGTAAAGGGCTTAATGCTCAATGTAAGAAAGGTGAGTAATATGTCAATTTTAGCCATTATTAAATATAGCACCAGTGTGTGACTTCATGATTTTCGTGTTCTTCCCATTGCTTCTTTTCGGTATCCCAGTAGTCGTAACCTGCTCCGGAAATGGAACCAAAAGAAGCCCAAACAAGACAAAGGCGAATAAACACCTCATCATTCTCTGGCATTCTGTCCTGGACACTGACCCAAAGAATCCTCCGAGCTTTTTTGCTCTCATCTGTCTTTTTTAATAACCAATCTGCCCACTCGCGCCCGTCGTCAATCAGGTTGTGTAATTACAAAAGTCGATATATTGTGATAAGAATGATAGCTATGTCACGTAGCTTATTAGCTTTTTGCGAATAGTGAGAAACAGTGACGCAGTATTATCACAGGTTTACTGCTTCAGACATTTTACCTCGCTTCGACGGAGTTTTTGTTTTCTAATACCCAGTAAGAACTGAATTAAGATCTATGTAATAAATTTTATTTACAGTAAAAATCCTCAATGATAATGTCATTATCTAATTTCTCTTATCATAATTTTCTGCAAGGCCATTTAAGAACATTGAGGATAATGAATGAAGACAATAGGTATGCTGGAGGGAATGAGCTGGGAATCGACGGTTAGCTATTATCAAGCTGTTAATCGTGGAATCAAGGATAAATTAAAAGGCCTTCATTCTGCCAAAATATGCTTGTTTAGTGTGGATTTTGATGAAATTGAAAAACTACAACATTCTTCCCGTTGGAATGAAGCGGCTACGTTACTGGGTGCTGCGGCTAAATCTGTTGAGGCTGGTGGAGCTGATTTTTTGGTGATATGCACCAATACAATGCATAAGGTTGCTGATGATATAGAAGAATCTATTTCTATTCCCATACTTCATATCGCAGATGCAACCGCAGAAGTATTGATTGGTGACGGTATAAAGAAAGTGGGTTTATTGGGAACACGCTTCACAATGGAAGAAGATTTCTATAAGTCAAGATTAATTAATAAATTTGGTATTGAAGTCATTGTTCCAGACGAAGAACAAAGAGATTTAATTCATCGTGTAATTTATGATGAATTATGTGTTGGCAATATTCGACCAGATTCACGACACAGTTATTTGAATATCATTCAAGATCTTTATTCCAAAGGTGCGGAAGCCGTTATTTTAGGATGTACTGAAATTGGTTTGCTTGTGAGTCGATCTGATACAGATATTCCACTGTATGACACGACAGCTATACATGCTGAAAAAGCAGTGAAGATGGCACTAGAAAATTAAGCATCATCATCGAAGCCGAAATTACGGCCTTTTAACTACCAGTAGTCAACTCTGAGTTGACTACTCGAAACGGGGTCAGGCAGCGCCTTACATCATAGTGAAATCAGTGTGTTAGGTGGGGTTTTAAGCAACACCTCGGATCGGTATAGAGAACACTCAAACATGCTATATAAATCATATGGTTAACCTGATTTTCAGCGAAAAAGAGATCACTCCCATGCAAGATGAATTCGATGGTTTTATTCAACTACCGAGGATTTTCAGGTAGTTCAAAATCCCGCAAGTTTGCTGTTCGTGCCATCAATAAACGGTTGGGAGATAAATAGTGGGCAGAGGCATTCGTAATAGCAATCCCGGCAACATCCGCCACGGTGACAAATGGCAAGGATTGTGCAACAGGCAGGCAAATCATTCTGCCAGTTTATCGCACCGGAATGGGGGATACGGGCGATGAGCAAAATCCTGCGCAATTACGTGAAACTCTATGATGACAGGACCATATGCCAATTTATTTCCCGTTGGGCATCCCTGAATGCCCCGCGTCTGAAACCGTTTCCCCCTCCGGTGTGGACGGTTCAAGACCCGCCAGACTGGCGAAAGACGCTGAACAGGCTTATTACGTTTCCTCGGAGAACTCGAAACCCTTGAAGCCCAGTACCTCGGGCTGAGGGATTGGGCGAAGACTGAATGTCGGTGAGCCTCTGATTACTCAGAGGCTGGAGGTCGCTAGATTGCAGTGTGAGAGATATCACTGGAGCTATTTATAAGGAGACTTCCATTCCCCTGAAACGGGATCGTATACAGATGCAATGGTGTTGTCTGAGTATGAGTAACTTGGATATAGTGGGTTTTGGGGAGCCTGTTGTTGCGCAGGTTGCTGCTGTTGTAGTTGCCTGGGTGGTCGGCGTTGGCGAAATGCAGCATGCCGCGGTGCAATTGAAGGAGGTTGCCCCCGGTGTCTCATTGGACCACCAGCTTGGGGACGTGGGTTTTGCATAGGCGATGGAGAGCTACTAAGTTGAGCAGGTGACTCATTTGAACTAACGTATTGAGCTAGCCCCCCAGGTATCCATCCTGCCCTTTGTATTGGGGGTGAAGACTGAGGTGGAGATGGTGCAATGAATGGATTACTTCTGCCGGATGTTGAAGGCCTAGGTCGAGAAGGAGGGTTGGCAAGGTCAGGGAAAAACTCTGCAATATCAAAGTCATCGTAATCCTCTGGGGTTGGTGAAGTTGGTCTAGGTGGAATGGGAGACGGAGGCGGTGTATTCAAATGAGAATAACTAGGTTGAGAACCTCTTTGCGTTGGTGGGATATGACCGAAGCCCAATCGTGGATCTCTGGTAATGAGGCCTTCAATTAGAGGATTTTCCCAGCTAGGAGGTGGAACTTGAGTAATACAAGTTGCAATATGCCGATCATCCATCGAATTAACCAGTCGCTCAACCTGCGTAGAGGGAAAGTCAGATGTATCTGGTTGATTGCCTATTGATAAATAGGATTGAGAGCTTTGGGCATGCACGGATTGTTTATGCATTTTTAAGTCGCTATTTTGAGCAAAACTTTTTCCACAATCATTACAGTGAAAAGAACGTAATTTTTCATGTACACATTTTTTATGTCGTGTTAAGACGCTATTCTGAGCAAAGTCTTTTCCACAATCGGTACAGTGAAAAGGTTTTTGCCCTGTATGGGTTCGTTTATGCGCGTTTAAATGAAATGGTGTATCAAACGTTTTCAAACATCCGGGCCAGTTGCAAGAATATCGTCCAGGCATAACCACCTCCAACAATCAACAATGAACATCTTTACAACTACACCTAAACCCATCTTCACCCAATAACAAGCGAATAATGCTTAACAATTAGTTACCCCCTGACACTAAACCCAATATTTTTGTATCCATTCCCTGAGTGGCTACAGAAATAACCCATGCTGCCCCCGTCCCCATCGCGTATCCAACGCATACGGGCTGGTGGCATTTTTATTTTCACTGCGCATTCACAGCGCCATTCTTTCAACGTCGAATCCAATCACTTTGACATGAGCCTTCGAGGAAGTCAGTTATAGCTGGCGAGCTTCGACGGGCTGATTTCCTATGTGAACGAGGGTTCATTTCAAATGTAGGTAACACGTTATGAATAACATCATTCCATTTGAGTATAAGGGTCAAGAGAAGCTGCTAAAGGCAGCGGGGACAAGATCCACCAATACCTGAAACCGGAAGCCCGGGAACTGGTCACAGAACAACTGAAAGCGGTCACTATATTGGTCAACGGCTGCGTGGATTACAAAGACTTTGAGGCACTTTGCGTTCAGTCATTTGGCAAGCCGGGTGAACAAGGTTGCTTAATCCTGCCGGTAGAACGGGAATTCAGTTATTCAGTAATCAGGCATTAGTTCTTTTGCGTCGGGTTATCGCCGTCTGTCGGTATTAGCTATGACATGTCTCTTTGCCATCGAGCGTACCGACAGAATCAAAAATAACCCATGCCCTCGTGTAGCTACCACGGGTCATTATCAGCAACACCCGCTGTAGGCTGGATAATTGATTATCGAGTACCTTGAATTATCGAGGGCTAAAATGAAAGTAGAAAAATTGGTCATCATTGCCTAGGCATAAGATCTCGCCTTCTTTTTTATCTTTTACTTTGATATCAGCAACCAGTTCAGTTGCGACATATTGGCTGCCTACATAATCAGAAAAAACATTTAATTGTATGCTGTCATTATCAACGCTTGCTTGTCCCAGTATCGATAGCGCACCATCCGCCTGTACTTTCCTCATTTCTTTAATCCCATAATCCAAGCACCGCTTAGCATAATTATTTTCATGCTCAGTGACAGCTATTGCTTGTGGTGCAATGAGTATTGATGACAAGAGTAATAGAGGAGTGATTGGTCTCATGAAAATTGTTCCGTATGTAATTTTGACAAATGAAATAGTTATGTTAGCAGTATTTAAATAAAGGGGAAAACAATGATGATAATCCACCTTAATGAAGGTAGTAGCATTGCAGCCGAGAACTTTATTAACGGCGTTGCCCCTGGGTAGATTATATTGATCCAGTCTGGCTGCAACAATTTAATCCACATGATACAGGCGGTGAACTCGGATACCGAACTGGTACTGGCTGATAATGTCGCTGTCACCCTGAATAATACGCAATACCAGATTCAGGTTACCGTTCCTGATTCCGCCTCCGATGCCGTCTGGCATATTGTGGCCAACACCACCTACACACTCAATTCCTCCAGAACATGGACAAATGGATGTCACAGAGTGGTGTGGTTGATGTGACATTACCGAATGGACAGACCGTGTCATTGCAGGCGGCGATGTTGGATAAAAATAAAAAGGGTGCGGATATTCCAAACAAATCGGAATTTGTAAAAAACCTTGGTTTACAGGGAACGGCGGAGCTGGAAAAAAATGCAATACAAACAGGGCAATATGGGTTAGGCGGCATTGCACCAATAGCTAGCGATAATGATTTAAATGCCAAACGGCTGCCAACATCATTTTATCGTATGGGAGGTGGAACTGGTGGGCGGGATGGTGAGCAGGTATTTTGCTGCGGTATGATGAAAATATTGTATTTCATATTTGGCTGAGTGCGCAATGCACGGAACTACAGTTTGTTATGCAAATAGGTGATACCACTCGAGGTGGAACATAAACTTGGCATCGGTCATTATCAAATATCCGGTGTGCTGGGTTATAACGCTGACGGGGCATGGGGTGTACATGGTGGTATCTCGTCGCCGAAGAACAATAACGGGCTGGAACTCATCTACATTGATGACCAGGTGCAAAAGGACGGCTGCATCACCATCAAGACATTCCACCGTCAGCACACCCATTTACCTAGGCAGTTCCAGAACAAGCGGATAAAAGACATCGTGGACAGTGAAAAGGTCTACTATGCCGATGCTGAACCCTGCGACATCCCCGAAGGTTGCCGATTAGATGTCCGCGTCCAGATGCCGGAAGAGTCGGTGTGGAATTTGAGGCAGAAGGAGGCGGAGGTTGTCGCTGATATTGACCAGATTGAATAGGTGGCGTAAGGGAATGGTTAACCCGCAGAAGTTGCGGGTTATATTGTTGCTCGGTATTAAGCAGCTCTGACTATGTAATTGAATGCGATGTTGCGCGGGCGAGTTTCGTTCGCAACAGAAAATCCACCATAGACACTTGAGCTATAGGTTCTAAAATAATTACCATTCCACAAGCCAGCATTATTTCCGACTGGACGTTGTGTATTTTCTAGATCCAAAGCGAAATTATCCGCTTTATTATCGTCAAAAACAGTTGTGATCCCGTTTTCCTCCATGCCATCATCACCATTACTTGTTGGTAATGCATGAAAATGGTTCTGAAATGCAAAATTTTGGTGGCTAAGGAGAGAACGATTGGGATCAATCTTTCCGCTATCATCCCATCCCCGAATAAACTCCCCTCTCAAATCAGGTAGCACACCAGATGGATAAGCAAGGGCAAGTTTCGGGTATTTTGCTTTATCAAATGAATCACCATTACATATCAGCCAACCTTCTGGTGGGTTTTCTGTTGGCCAAGGCACAGGAACACCGACAGGCAATACCGATCCTTCTGCTAACCCAAGATTCTTAATAAACTCTTCTTTGTTAGGTATATCAGCTCCGTTCTGGTCTTTGGCTAGGCGAGTACTGGCATTTTCATTTGCATTACTGGCATTTTGAGTAGCTGTATTCGCTAAATCATAGGCTGTTTTTACTGCCTTTGGTGTTGCTGCCATAGTCTCGCTATCGCTACCAGCATCATTGCTCAGGACAACAAATCCTTTATCTTGCAGTGTTGCATCTGGGTGATTGCGGCTTTGAGCATGTTCCTCAATGGCATCTTTGACATATTCCGGAGTTGGAACGACAACAAGGCCATCATCTTCTAAGACTTGTGTTTCAGGCTTTTTATCTTGAATACTCATGGTTATTCCCTCATTTAATCAACAATACACATTGCTAAGTAACATGAAGGCGGTGAGATACTACTCCGCCATTGAACATCAATGAAATTGGTTCATCAATACTGGAGAGTACGGCTTAATTAATATTTGATAGGTAGCATGTTTTGATGGCAGGATGACATAAAATGACAGATGATGAATTAATCAAATTTATCAGGTGACTGATGAAACTTAGCATACTAAAAGCGGGATTTCCTGTCTTAACCCATCACTCACCGATCGCTTTATTCGTGACGCGTCACGATAAATAAAGACCATTGATTCTTCAGTTTCAAACGGAGGCAGTGAATTAACTATAGGGATTCCTTCAGTTTAAGGAGTCACTTTACTGAGCATGAGGGCTATGGGACTTATTTGGAAAATTTCTTTTCATCCTCACCTATACCAATCGTCATTGAAGATGCTTGATTTTTTATCCTAATCCGATCATGCTTGCGACCATGAAAATTCATCTGACACCAGAACAAAAACGCGCCCTTGAATTGATGCAT
>NZ_JADEUF010000035.1 GCF_015163655.1 Xenorhabdus griffiniae
CGGATCGAGCGGGACATAGGCTCCGCCAGCCTTAAGGATAGCCAGTAAGCCGACCACCATATCCAGACTGCGCTCGACACAAATCGCCACGCGCTTGTCTGGACGGACGCCCCGCGCAATCAAATAATGGGCCAGCTGATTAGCGCGACGGTTCAGTTCGCCATAACTCATCGTTTGTTCTTCAAATACCACGGCGGGCGCATTGGGTTGTTGCGCGGCCAGTGCTTCAAACGGGGGATGGATTAAGATTTCTGACGGGAAATCCATCTGTGTGGCATTGAAATTTGTCAGCAATTGCTGTTCCGATTTTGGCATTATCGGCAGAGTGGCAATGCATTGTGTTTCATCAGTAACCATGGCCGCCAATATATTCTTCAGGTAGTCAACCATCCGTTCAACCGTGGTTGAATCGAATAAATCAGCAGCATAGGTTATAGCGCCGGCTAAACCTGATTCGGTTTCAGTGAGTGATAATGTGATGTCAAAATAGGCACCATGGTGAGCCTGCTCAATTGAGATGAGCTGCAAATCAGGTAATACCAGATTCTGGGCGGGTGTGTTATTCAAGGTCAGCATTACCTGAAAAATGGGACTGTAGCTTAAGTTACGTTCAGGCTGGAGTGCCTCCACCATCTGTTCGAAAGGCAGATCCTGATGAGCATAGGCGGCAAGTGATCGTTCGCGAACTTGTGCGAGCAGCTCCGTGACATTGAGGCCATCATTAAATGTGACACGTAAGGCCAGCGTATTGACAAAGAAACCTATCACGCCTTCAAGTTCATGGTGTGGGCGATTGGCGACTGGGGTGCCGATAACGATATCGCTCTGACCACTGAGTCGGGCCAATACGATACTCCAGGCACTCAATAGGGTCATAAACAAGGTGCAGTTATGGCGTTGTCCAAGTTCTTTAAGTGATACCAATAACGCGGTATCAAACTGGAAAGAGATCTGGTCACCCGCATAGGTTTGTATGGCTGGACGCGGCCGATCGGTGGGTAATGTCAGTAAGGCTGGCGCGTCTTTAAGCTGGGTACACCAGAAATCACGTTGTGTTTCCAGAGGCGTTTCTTTTTGCTGAGCATGTTGCCAGACCGCATAATCCGCATACTGGATGGGGAGTGGTGGTAAAGGATTTTCTTCGCTCTCAAGCGCTGCACGGTAGAAAACACCCAGTTCTCGTACCAGCACACCAAGCGACCAGCCGTCAGTGATAATATGATGCAGGGTCAGCAGCAAGATATGTTCTTCGTCTGCCAGTTGCAGCAGTTGACCACGAATAAGTGGCCCTTGGACGAAATCAAAAGGTGTTTGGGATTCGCGTTCGATAAGCTCGGTAACACGGCGGGTATGCAAGGCCGGATCAAGCTGGCACAGGTTGTGGCAGGACAAGGTAAAACCGAGGTCAGCAGGTTCAATGTGTTGGTAGGGTTGTCCTTCAATCAATATAAAGCGAGTGCGCAGGCTTTCATGGCGAGCAACCAGACGGTCAAGGGCAATCACTAACGCATGACGATCCAGTGAACCGCTCAGGCGTAGTGCCGCAGGTAAATGGTAGGCTTGACTCGCCGCCGGATCGAGCTGACCGAGGAACCATAAACGTTGTTGCGCAAAGGAGAGAGGCAGTGGCTGGTTGCGATCCGCAATGGGAATAACGGTATGAGTCGTTGTAGCCATGTTAGTTAACGTATGCGCTAATGCCATTAGAATCGGTTGGTCAAAGAGCGTCTGTAACGGTAACTCCCGTGCCAGCACCTGACGGATACGCGCAACAAGTTGGACGGCAAGCAGAGAGTGTCCACCCAGCTCAAAGAAATGATCATGACGGCCAACCTGTTCCAGCCCCAGTAAGTCTCGCCAAATTTGGGCCAACGCAGTTTCTATTTCACCGACGGGGGCTTCATAGCTGCGCGTCACGACGGCAGCAGCATCCGGCACAGGGAGCGCCTGCCGGTTGAGTTTGCCGTTAGGCGTTAACGGAAAAGTCGCTAACGTGACAAAAGCACTCGGCAGCATATAGTCGGCAAGGTGTTGAGCGAGTTGCTGACGCAATTCAGCGGGCAGTAGTTCAGCACCATTTCGTGGACGCAGATAGGCAACCAACTGTTTTTGCCCTGCTTCATCTTCGCGGGCGATCACAACCGCTTCGCGCACCCCATCACACTGCATCAGTTGTGTCTCGATTTCGCCCAATTCAATGCGAAAGCCCCGCAGCTTGACCTGAAAATCATTGCGGCCGAGGTATTCGATATTACCATCGGGCAGCCAGCGGCCAAGGTCACCGGTTTTATACATACGTGCGTCTGGCTCTGAAGAGAATGGATCGGCAAGAAAACGTTCGGTAGTCAGTTCCGGTTGGTTGAGATAACCGCGGGCCAGGCTGACGCCCGCGATATAGATTTCCCCTGTGACACCAAGGGGGACGAGTTGTCCGTGAGGGTCCAGAATATAACTTTGGCTATTGGCGATCGGGCGACCAATAACGGAAACTTCCGGTACACCTGCCTGAGCAGAATATTCATACCAAGTGGCATCACCATTGATTTCAGATGAACCATAAAAATTCAGGAGACGGAGCCAGGGGTAATCTGTCACTACCTGTCGGGCTAACTCAGGTGCAAGCCGTTCTCCGCTGCAAATCAACGTCCTGACTGATTTGAGATGAATTCGATTATCATGATCCTGTATTAAAAGTTTTAATAGTGAAGGTACAACGACCAGATAGTTAACATTAAAACGCTGCAAACCTGCACTGAACTGGCTGGGATCTTTCACTTCATAGTTATTGAAAACCACCAGTTTGCCACCTGCCAGCAGTACACCCAACGTTTCAGTGATTGAATCAACAAAGCTGATACTGGTTTTCAGCGCCCCGATTAATGGCGGAATCGCGATGTCTCGGACGAACCACAAGAGCCGATTGCATAGGGCTAGATGACTACTCATGACTCCTTTGGGCAGGCCAGTGGAGCCAGAAGTATAAACAACATAGGCCAGATGACGGGGAGTCAGGCCAGATACTTCTGGGTTGTGATCTGGCTGCATTTCCATGCTGTCATCTTGGATATCAAGCAGGAGGAGAGGAACAGCATCGGTTGACTCAGTACCTGTAAAAATATCAAGCCAGGCTAGTTGGGTCAGTATCGCTACCGGTGCTGAATCCTCAAGCATATAGGCCAGCCGTTCGGCCGGGTAAGCCGGATCAAGCGGCACATAAGCCCCTCCCGCTTTCAGGATAGCCAGTAAACCGACCACCATCTCTGGGCTGCGTTCGACACACATAGCGACACGATCGTCTGGGCGTACACCCAACATGATTAAATGATGCGCCAGACGATTGGCACGGCGATTCAGTTCACCATAGCTGAGTGACTGTTCACCGTATACTACGGCGATATCAGCGGGGTGCTGTACTGCTTCGATTTCAAACAGTTGGTGGATCAGGACATCCTGCGGAAAATCGGCTTGTGTGGCATTGAAGTCTGTCAGCAGTTGTCGTTGCTCCAGAGCAGGCAGGATCGGCACGTGCAGAATGGGTTGCTGCGGATTATGGATAAGTGCATCAATAAGACCACTGATAGCAGTGACCAGATAATGAGTTATACGTGCCGGATCAATATTCGTCACAGTTTGGGCAGTTAAATGGAAACCAACGCCCATATCATCTACCGATAGCGTGATTGGATAGTTGGTTCGCTCTTCCGCTGCCAGGATGCGGATACCCGCCCAGACCGAACTGGCTGTTTCTATCTCACCCGATTGACTATGACGATAATTCAATAACGCACTGAACAGCGGCATTGGTTGGGGTACGCCACTGCATCGTTGTGCCAGCGATAACGGTGCCTGTTCATGTTCTAATAACCGAGTCAGATTGTGGTAGGTAGCCTGTACCACTTCTTGCACGCTAAATCCGGTCAGCGTAATCCGTATCGGCAGCGTGTTGATAAACATGCCCAATATTCGGTTGGCTCCTGTGATCCCTTGCAAACGTCCCAATAATACTGAGCCAAAGACCACATCGTGGTGACCACTGGTTTGAGCCAACACTTGCGCCCACGCGACATGAAACAGGACGCCAGGACTGATACCTAAACGGCGAGCCTGAGAACGAATCGCCTTTGCCAGCGTGGGATCAAGCGACAGGCTGTGTTCGTTGAGAGTCCGATTATCGCTTGCTACGCTGAGTACCCCGTAAGGAGCGGTTGGCTCAGCAATATCAGCCAGCTGGTCACGGAAATAGGTTTCATGCTCTGCTACTGGCACACTTAATGTCCGGGCAATAAAGTTACGATAGGGCAGAGCAGTAGGCAGCATGGCGGCATTTCCCTGCAACACGTGGGCAATCTCAGCGAAAATCAGCTCCAGTGTCATATGGTCACTGACCAGATGATGAAAACGCAAAGATAACAACCATTCATCGTGTACGGGATCATGGGCGATATCTGCGGCAAACAGCGGCGCACGGCTTAAATCGAGGCGATACTGGCGTGGATCTGTGTAGTTACGTAATTGTAATGGCATTGGTTGGGATAATACGTCGTCTTCCGTGGACGGGGTGAAGACATTGATATGCAGCGATGCCTGACGCCAAACTACCTGAACGGGCTGGGCCAGATCTTGCCAATAGGCGGCAGTTCGCAGAATATCATGGCGATCGATAATGTGTTGCAGCGCGGCTAAAAAGGCATCAAGCCGTTCGCGGGTATCGAAAGCGAGCAGGCTTTGCAGCAGATAATCATCACCTTGTGTCTGTAATAAGTGCTGGAAAAGAATGCCTTCCTGTAACGGCGCCAGAGGATAGATATCCTGCACATTGGCGACCCCTCCTGACACAGTCGCGACAATGGCATCAATCTCGTCCTGGGACAACGAAACCAGTGGCAGCATATCTGGCGTAATGGAAGTACAGCCTTCGGGGATAAGCTGGGGTGGCGTTTCAAAAGCGCAGGGATTGTCTTGAGATGTCAGAATGGCTTGCGCCAGCTCACTTAAGATTGGGGTCGCAAACACACTGCGCACGTCAAGTCGCCAACCAAGGTTATGCAGTTGTTCAATCAGGTTGACTATCAGCAATGAGTGTCCGCCGAGTTCAAAGAAATGTTCATGACGACCGACCTGTTCCAGTCCCAGCAAATCTTGCCAGATCCGGGCTAAAGCCGTTTCTATCTCTCCGACCGGCGTTGCATAGCCGCGAGTGATCACCGCAGATGTATCGGGGACAGGCAGGGCCTGCCGGTCGAGCTTGCCATTAGCATTCAGTGGGAAGGTGTCCAATGTCACAAAAGCGCTGGGTAACATATATTCGGCCAGGTGTTGGGCGAGTTGCTGGCGTAATTCGGCCGGTATCAGTTCGGCACCCGCCAGCGATCGCAGATAAGCCACCAGCCGTTTCTGCCCTGGCTCATCTTCACGGGCAATAACCACCGCTTCACGTACACCGTGACATTGCATCAGTTGTGCCTCGATTTCCCCTAATTCAATGCGAAATCCACGCAACTTGACCTGAAAATCATTGCGGCCGAGGTATTCGATATTGCCATCAGGCAGCCAACGGCCGAGATCACCGGTTTTGTACATACGTGCGTTCGGTTCTGAAGCGAAGGGATCGCTTAAGAAGCGCTCGGCAGTGAGTTCAGGCCGATTCAGGTAACCGCGGGCCACACCGGCACCGGCGATATAAATTTCGCCGGTAACTCCAAGGGGAACAAGTTGTCTGGCCGCGTCAAGGATATAGATGCGGGTATTGGCGATGGGACGACCAATATGAGAAACAACATTTGTTGTCCGATTCATGCGGGTCCAGGTCGAATACGTTGTCGTCTCCGAAGGGCCATAGAGATTGCAGATATCCTCTACACCAGAATGGGTAAACAGATGTTCGACAATATGGGGTTTCAGCGCTTCCCCCGCCAGATTAATGGCTTTAACGGTGGGGGGAATGGCATTTGTCTCGCTCAAATGCGCGATGGCCGATGGCACCGTATTAATCAGGCTGATCGCCTGTTCTGTAGCAGCAGATTTGGCAGCGATTAACGACAGGGTATCAGCAACAATATGAACCGTACCGCCAGAAATCAGTGGCGCAAAACATTCGTACACGGACAAATCAAAATTAAACGAAGTCGCAAACAGAGTATGAGCCAATACTTCGGGGCGAAAAGCCCGTTGGGCCCAGGTCAGGAAATTCACGGTATTGCGATGCGCAATGGCAACCCCTTTGGGTGATCCGGTCGAACCTGAGGTGTAGATCACATAAGCCAAATGATTTGATGTTAAACCCAGTGCCTGAGCGTCGGGATTGGCTATCGATTGACTTAAGCGGTATTGATTGTCACTGCTGAGTAGATTGTCGATAAAGACCGTAGCGGCGGAACTGGTCAGTCTGTCGGTGAATTTTTTCTGCGTGATGACTACGACGGGAGTCGCATCCTCAAGCATATAGGCCAATCGGCTGGTTGGGTAAGCGGGATCGAGCGGGACATAAGCACCCCCCGCTTTAAGAATAGCCAGTAACCCCACCACCATTTCTAAACTGCGTTCGACACAGATAGCGACTCGATCATCTGGATTTACCCCTAATGTAATCAAATGATAAGCCAGATGATTGGCATAGTGGTTCAATTCCCCATAGCTAAGAGACTGATCGCCACATACTACCGCTGTTGCATTGGGCGTTTGTGCAGTTTGCATTTCGACCAATTGATGGATCAGGGCGTCCTGGGGGAAATCGGCTTGAGTGGCGTTGAATTCCACCAACAATTGGTGCCGCTCCGAGGCTGACAATATTGGCAGGCTGGCAATAGTCTGTTCGGTTTCGCTTGTCATTGCCACCAGTACCCGTTTCAAATAGCTGACCATCCGTTCTATCGTCGAGGAATCAAACAGATCAACGGCATATTCCAGCTCGCCAAACAAACCAGATTCTGTTTCGGTCAGCGATAAGGTCATATCGAAGTGGGTACTGTGGCGTGCTTGTTCAATTTGGCTGAGTTGCAAGCCAGGTAACGTCAGGGTCTTGGCGGGCGTATTGTTTAGAGCCAACATCACCTGAAAGATCGGGCTGTAGCTTAGGCTACGTTCAGGCTGGAGTGCTTCCACGACCTGTTCAAACGGCAGATCCTGATGGGCGTAGGCAGCAAGTGCCCGTTCCCGCACCTGGTCAAGCAGATCCGTTACATTAAGGTCATCATTGAGAGTGACACGTAAGGCCAGCGTATTGACAAAGAAACCAACCAGCCCCTCAAGCTCACGGTGTGGACGGTTAGCAACTGGCGTACCGATGACGATATCATCCTGTCCACTGAGTCGGGCGAGTACAATACTCCAGGCTGCCAGTATAGTCATAAACAGAGTCGTGTGATGCCGTTGTCCAAATGACTTAAGTGATGCCAGCAAGGTCGCATCAAACTGAACAGGCACCTGTTTACCTGCATAAGTGGGTACGGAAGGTCGTGGCCGATCGGTGGGTAATGTCAGCAAGGCTGGGGCGCCCTTAAGTTGCGTACACCAAAAATCGCGTTGTTTAGCAAGGACAGTGTCTTGTAACCACTCACGTTGCCAGACGGCATAGTCAACATACTGAATGGGGAGTGGCGGCAGCGGATCATCCTGGTTGTCAAGAGCCGCACGATAGAGTGCGCCTAGTTCGTGCACCAGTACCCCGATAGACCAGCCGTCAGAGATGATGTGATGCTGGGTCAGCAATAACACATGTTCTTCATCCGTGAGTTGTAACAGTTGGCCGCGGATCAGCGGGCCTTGAGTTAGGTCGAAAGGCGCCTGTGTTGCAAGGGCAGTCAGTTCGGCGAGACGGCTAGCCCGCGTTTTGGTGTCTAATCGACGTAGATCATGGCAGGACAGGGCAAAACCGCTGTCAGCCGGATCGATATGCTGACAGGGTTGGCCTTCGTTCAGAACAAAGCGGGTACGCAGACTTTCATGACGTGCAACCAGATGATTGAGTGCGTTAGTCAGGGAGTCACGGTTAAGTTGGCCTGTCAGGCGCAGCGCTATTGGAAGATGATAGGCCAGACTAGCGGCAGGATCGAGTTGGTTAAGGAACCACAGCCGCTGTTGGGCGAAGGACAATGGCAGAGGACGCGCACGGACGGCTTGTTTGATGGGTGGCCGCTTCTGATGATGCTTGTTATGTTGTAATTGTTCTTTAATTTTCTTTTGTAAAACAGCACGTTTCAGATTATCGCGGTTCATGTTATGCCTTATCATTTGTTGTTGTCTCCGCCTAAAATTGCCATTAATTCTTCGGTTGACATTAAATCCAGCTCGTCCTCAAGTAATTCAATATTGCTGTTCCCTATAGCATCCAATTGGGTAGTAAGGATGATGTCGGCCTGCTCTGCCAATTGAGGAGAAAGAAACAACGAGGAGATAGGGATATCGACCAGAAATTCATCTTGTATGCGTGTTGCTAATTGCGCGATCAGCAATGAGTGGCCGCCAAGTTCAAAAAAGTCATCGTGGCGACCAATTCGTGCTAATCCCAGCAAGTCTTGCCAGATTTGGGCCAGCATGATTTCTTCTGCATTGATCGGTGCTTCATAGTGGCGTGCGACCATAGCGGATGCATCAGGGGCAGGAAGTGCCTGACGGTCGAGTTTGCCATTGGGGGTCAGCGGGAAAGTCTCCAATATGACAAAGGCGCCAGGCAGCATATAGCCAGCGAGATGCTGGGCCAGTTGCTGATGCAGTTCTGTCGGCACCAGTTCAACACCGGTTTGGGGGATCAGGTAGGCGACCAGACGTCTCTGGCTCCCCGTGTTGTCGAGAAGCGTATCTTCGCGCATAAGAACGATGGCTTCGTGCACGCCATCACATTGCATTAACTTAGCTTCAATCTCGCCGGGTTCAATGCGAAAACCACGCAACTTGACCTGAAAATCATTGCGACCAAGATATTCGATATTGCCATCAGGCAGCCAACGCCCGATATCACCGGTTTTGTACATACGGGCATCGGGGTTCTGGGAGAACGGATCGGCAAGGAAGCGTTCGGCAGTCAGTTCAGGCCGGTTCAGGTAACCGCGAGCCACGCCGTCACCGGCAATATGGATTTCACCTGCTACCCCGATGGGAACGGGTTGACCACGCGTATCCAGAATATAAATCCGGGTATTGGCAATTGGGCGGCCAATAGGGATGGAGCGGGTTACATCCACGGGGGAAGTGATCTCGTAGGTGGAGGCAAATGTTGTCGTTTCCGTTGGGCCATAGCCGTTAATCAGGTGGACGGGTTGAGACGCAGCCCGTTGTACCTGTTGTATTTTCCTCGGATCGAGCACATCACCACCGGTAAGCAGGTAACGTAACTGACCAAATAAGGGTTTGAGACTATCGAGATATTCGTTGAACAAACCCACCGTTAACCAAAGGGCGGTGACTCGCCCCTTGATCAATGAATCGCAGAAACGTTCTGGATCGAGCAGCACGGATTGCGGAATGATATGCAGGCGTGCCCCGTTGAGCAGGGCAGACCAAATTTCCCAGGTCGAGGCATCAAAAGCGATATTGGCACAATGAGCAACGCAGTCGGATGTACCGATATCTGCATAAGCACTATTGATAACCAGCCGATTGACACTGCGGTGTTCGACCATCACCCCTTTGGGTTGCCCCGTAGAGCCAGAGGTGTAGATCACATAGGCTAGATTTTGTGATGTCAGGTTCAGTACCCGTGGATTAGGGGAGGAAATCGGATGTATCTCTTGGCTATCAAGCACGATGATAGGCACTGTCGCAGATACATTGCGGTGTAACCTGTCGAATTGTGCTGTCTGGGTCAGTAATACCACTGGAGCGGCATCTTCGAGCATATAAGCCAGCCGTTCGGTGGGATAAGCCGGATCGAGCGGAACATAAGCGCCGCCAGCCTTAAGAATGCCGAGTAATCCCACAATAGTATCCAGACTGCGTTCGACACAAATTGCCACCCGATCATCTGGCCGCACTCCCAGAGCAATCAAGTGATGAGCCAGACGATTAGCCCGTTGGTTCAGTTCACCATAGCTCAGTGTTTGGTTTTCACAGACGACAGCGATGGTATCTGCATGTTGTTCAGCCTGTGCTCCAAACAGTTGGTGGATTAGCGCACCTTGCGGGAAATCAACTTGAGTAGCGTTAAAATCGGCCAGCACTTGTTGCCGCTCTGCCGTTGGTAAGATTGGCACGGCCAAAATCATCTGTTGTGGATGGTGTACCAACGCATCGATCAGGCCACGAATGGCTGTCAGCAGGTAATGGGCTACACGAACGGGATCGATATCTGCCACAGTGTGGATGGTCAGGTGAAAACCAACGCCTAAGTCATCTATTGATAGTGTGATTGGATAGTTGGTTCGTTCCTGTGTAGCAATAACGCGCATGTCTGACCAGATATTAACCGCGTTCGCGTCATTGGCTTGGGAATGACGGTAATTAAGTAAGGAGCTGAACAGCGGCATGGGTTGCGCGACACCACTACAACTTTGTGCCAACGCCAATGGTGCCTGTTCATGTTCCAGTAGCGACATCAGGTTATCGTAGGTGGCTTGTACCACGGTTTGTACACTGCGATCAGCCAGAGAAACACGTACTGGCAGGGTGTTGATAAACATCCCCAGTATTTGGCCGGCACCGGCACCGCCTTGCAGACGCCCCAATAGTACGGAGCCAAAAACGACGTCGTCACGACCACTGGTATGGGCCAATACCTGCGCCCAGGCCACATGAAACAGGACACTCTGATTGATCCCTAAGCGTCGAGCCTGGCTGCGAATAGCTTCCGCCAGTTCAGAAGGAAGAGAAAGGCGGGCTTCGGTGATGGCGTTACCATCGCTTAATGTTTGGTTATCCGGTATTGACAGCACACCGAATGGGGCTGTCGGTGCATCAATATCGGCGAGTTGAGCACGAAAATAGGCTTCGTGTTCTGTGGCGGGTGCGTTCAGGATTTGAGCGATAAAGTTGCGATAGGGCAGTGCCGCAGGCAGTGTTTGTTGTCCCTGCAATATTTGCGCTATTTCGGCAAAAATCAGATCCAGTGTCATATGGTCGCTGACCAGATGATGGAAACGCAGGGCCAGCAGCCATTCGTTCTGTAGTGGATCATGGGCGATATCGGCAGCAAACAGCGGGGCATGGTTCAAATTAATGCGGTGCTGGCGTGGATCGGTGTCAGCCTGTAATTGCGCCGGAATATCGTCTGGCGTGGCAGGGATGAATTCGTGGATAGTCAGCTGCGCCTGACGCCAAACCACCTGAACTGGCTGTTCCAGTCCTTGCCAATAAACGGCCGTGCGCAGGATATCATGGCGGTTAATAACCTGTTGCAAGGCCGCCAGAAAGCTCACAAGACGATCGCGAGAATTGAACGCGAGCAGGCTCTGCAACAGATAGGTATCCCCCTGTGCCTGCATTCGGTAATGGAACAGAATTCCTTCCTGCAACGGGGCTAGTGGATAAATATCCTGTACATTACTGGCTCCGCCGGAAACGGTAGCAACGATGGCATCAATTTCAGCTTGAGAAAGCGAAACCAATGGCAGCATATCGGGGGTAATGGCCGTACAATCTTCAGGGATCAGGTTGGGGGGGACGACAAAGGTGCTGCCCCCATACTGGATAGCCTGAGCCATATCAGCAAGGACAGGTGAGGCGAACACACTGCGCACTTCGAGTTGCCAGCCGATATTACGCAGCTCTTCGATCAGGCTGACAATCATCAACGAATGGCCGCCGAGTTCAAAGAAATGGTCATGGCGGCTGACTTGTTTCAAATCTAAGAGTTTTTGCCAAATCTGTGCCAGGGCGATTTCTTTCTCACCAACGGGCGCAGCATAACTACGGGCGACGACGGCCGATAAATCCGGGGCCGGCAGCGCCTGACGGTTAAGTTTGCCATTGGGGGTGAGCGGGAATGTGTCTAACATAACAAACGCACTGGGTAACATGTATTCAGCAAGATGCTGAGTCAGTTGCTGACGCAATTCAGCCGGCACCAGTTCAATCCCTTCCCGTGGCCGCAGATAGGCCACCAGCTTTTTCTGGCCGGGCTCATCTTCGCGCGCCAGCACAACCGCTTCGCGTACGCCGTCACATTGGGTGAGCCTGGCTTCGATTTCCCCCAGTTCTATACGGAAGCCCCGTAACTTGACCTGAAAGTCATTACGGTCAAGGTATTCAATATTGCCATCGGGCAGCCAGCGGGCCAGATCGCCGGTTTTGTACATCCGGGCATCGGGTTGCGAAGAGAACGGATCGGGCAGGAAGCGTTCGGCGGTGAGTTCAGGGCGATTGAGGTAACCGCGGGCGACGCCGTCACCGGCAATATGGATTTCACCTGCTACCCCGATAGGAACAGGTTGACCCTGCGTATCCAAAATATAAATTTGGGTATTTGCGATGGGGTGCCCAATGGGGATTTTTCTGCTTTTACCTTCAACGTTCTCGTCTTCCATAACAGGAATTTCATAGGCGGTGGCAAACGTGGTTGTCTCGGTTGGCCCATACACATGCAGTAAGTGTCTGGGGGGATGTTCGGTTCTGAGACGAATAGCCGGGCGGTTATCCGCTTGTTCACCGCCGAACAGGACATAGCGTAAGCCAGAGAGGGATGGCCCAATGAGATCCGCGTATTGGTTAAACAGGGCAGTGGTCAGGAACAGGGCAGTGACCCCTTCTGATGACAAACACTGACCAAACTGCGTGGGCTGGAGCAAGACTTTTTCCGGGATAAGCACAATACGTGCCCCATGCACCAGCCCCGCCCATATTTCCCAGGTGGCGGCGTCAAATGAAACATTGGCGCAATGGGCAATACAGTCGTCAGGGCCAATCTCAGCAAAGCCACTGTTAATGATAAGACGCAGGACATTGCGATGTTCGACCATCACGCCTTTGGGTTGTCCCGTCGAGCCGGAGGTGTAAATCACATAAGCCAGATGGCGTGATGTCAGCCCCAATGTCTGGGCTTGCGGATTGTGCGTTGGCTGGGTTTCCAGTAACGCTTCCGGGGCATCAAGCACAATGACCGGCACCGTTGCAGGGACGCAGTTTCGTAATCTGTCGCATTGTGAGGTCTGGGTGAGTAACACCACCGGGGCGGCATCGTTCAGCATATAAGCCAGCCGTTCGGTGGGATAAACCGGATCGAGCGGCACATAAGCACCGCCCGCTTTAAGAATGCCGAGTAATCCCACAATAGTATCCAGACTGCGTTCAGCACACATCGCTACCCGATCATCCGGCCGCACGCCGACAGTTATCAGGTAATGGGCCAGCTGATTCGCGCGATGATTTAACTCACCGTAGCTCAGGGTTTGCTCTTCATAGACGACCGCAATGCGGTCGGGATGCTGTGCCGCTTGTGCTTCAAACAGCGAGTGGATCAACGCGTTTTGCGGGAAATCGGCCTGAGTGGCATTAAAATCCACCAGCAGTTGTTGTCGTTCTGATACGGGCAGCATCGGTAATGTGGCAATAAGTTGGGTGTCATCCGCTGTCATGGCGATCAGTGCTTTGTTGAAATAACCGACTATTCGCTCAACGGTAGCGGCATCGAATAAATCGGTGGCATATTCCAGCCCACCGATTAAACCGGCTTCGGTTTCACTCAGTGATAAGGTTAAGTCAAAATGTGCACTGCGATGTTCCTGAGCAATCGTCGTCAGTTGCAACCCCGGCAGGGTCAACTCTTGGGCTGGGGTATTGTTTAAGGCCAGCATTACCTGAAACAGCGGGCTGTAACTCAGGCTGCGTTCCGGCTGGAGCGCCTCCACAACCTGCTCGAAAGGCAGATCCTGATGGCTATAGGCGGCCAGCGCCCGCTCTCGCACCTGGGCCAGCAAATCTGTCACACGGAGGTTATCATGGCAGGAGATACGCAAGGCCAGCGTATTAACAAAGAACCCCATCAGTCCTTCCAGTTCCTGGTGTGGACGGTTAGCGACAGGGGTGCCGGTAACAATATCCGCCTGACCACTGAGCCGGGCCAGTACCAGACTCCAGGCACTGAGCAGCGTCATAAACAATGTGGTGTTGTGACGTTGTCCAAGCACTTTCAGTGAAGCCAATAAATCCGCATCAATCTGCACTGGCACGCGGTTGCCCGCATAGGTTTGTACTGCCGGACGTGGCCGGTCGGTTGGGAGAGTGAGTAAAGCCGGTGCATCAGCAAGCTGGGTACACCAGAAATCACGTTGTTCTGTGAAGGCGGTGCCTTGTAACTGCTCCTGTTGCCAAACCGAATAATCAGCATACTGGATCGGCAGGGGAGGCAAAGGATCAGGTTGGCCGTCAAGGGCCGCAAGGTAAAAGATGCTTAGTTCTTGCACCAGCACACCGACAGACCAGCCGTCAGTGATAATGTGATGCAGGGTCAGCAACAGCACATGCTCGTCGTCAGCCAGTTGCAGCAGTTGACCACGGATCAGCGGGCCTTGGGCAAAATCGAAGGGCGCCTGTGCCTCGCTATCGGCGAGTTCGGCAACATGCTGGGTACGCAAGGCGGGATCGATCGGGCGCAGGTCGTGGCAGGTCAGGGCAAAACCAATGTCAGCCGGATCGATATGTTGGCAGGGCTGGCCTGCTACCAGAATAAAACGGGTACGCAGACTTTCATGGCGGGCAATCAGGCGATCCAGTGCTGCTTTCAGCGCTGGGTAGTCGAGCTGACCAGTGAGGCGTAATGTCACCGACAGATGATAAGCCTGGCTGGCCGCCGCATCGAACTGGCTGATAAACCACAACCGCTGCTGGGCAAAAGAAAGCGGCAGGGGCTGATGTCTGTCCGCGGGTTTGATGCATGCCGGTTGCTGTTGCCCCTCGCGGGCTTTCAGTTGTTCTGCAAGTCTTTTTTCCAGAACTGCACGTTTCAACTCATTGATATTCATATTAAACCTTGTCATTATTTACTCTCCCCGCCTAAAATTGCCATCAATTCTTCTGCTGACAATGAGTCAAGCTCGTTTTGAATTGACTCAAGCTCGTTTTCCGCTACCGCATTCATTTGCGCTGAGAGAATGGCAGTGGCCTGTTCTGTTAATGTGGGCGAAGTGAATAACGCCGTCAGAGGGATACTGACCAGGAATTTATCTTGTATGCGGGTTATCAATCTGACGACCATCAGTGAATGGCCGCCAAGTTCAAAGAAATGGTCGTAGCGACTGATACGCTCTAGTCCTAATAGATCCTGCCAGATTTGTGCCAACGCGGTTTCTATCTCACCTTGTGGCGGTTCATAACCCTGGGTTACTACAGCCGCCAGATCCGGCGCAGACAGGGCCTGACGGTCAAGTTTGCCATTGGGGGTGAGCGGGAACGTGTCTAACGTAACAAAGGCACTGGGCAACATATAGTCAGCGAGATATTGAGCAAGCTGCTGACGCAGCTTCGCGGGCGCTAATTCAATCCCTTCCTGCGGTAACAGGTAAGCAACCAGCCGTTTCTGGCCGGGTTCGTCTTCGCGCGGCAACACAATTGCTTCGTGCACACCATCACATTGGTTGAGTCGGGTTTCGATTTCTCCCAGCTCGATACGGAAGCCACGCAGCTTGACCTGAAAGTCATTGCGGCCAAGGTATTCGATATTGCCATCGGGCAGCCAGCGGCCGAGATCGCCGGTTTTGTACATGCGGGCATCGGGTTGCGAAGAGAACGGATCGGGCAGGAAGCGCTCGGCGGTGAGTTCAGGTCGATTCAGATAACCGCGCGCTACGCCGGCACCGGCAATGTAAATTTCCCCCGCTACACCATAAGGAACGGGTTGACCTGGCATATCCAGAATATAAATCTGGGTATTCGCGATCGGGCGACCGATAGGAATGGAACGGGTCACATCAACGGGTGAGGTAATCGCATAGGTTGTGGCAAATGCAGTGGTTTCCGTTGGGCCATAGCCATTAATCAGGTGTGCTGGCTGGAACTCGGCTAATTGCACCTGCTGTATCTTTCTTGGATCGAGCACATCACCGCCGACAAGCAGATAGCGTAGTTGCTCAAACAGGGGGCTGAGGTTATCGAGATATTCGTTGAACAGGCCGACAGTCAGCCAGAGGGCACTGATTTTCCCCTCAATCAGTGAATCGCAGAAATGCACTGGATTAAGCAGAATCGATTGTGGGATCACATGCAGGCGTGCGCCATTAAGTAAGGCAGACCAGATTTCCCAGGTCGAGGCGTCAAAAGCAATATTGGCACAATGGGCGATACAGTCGTTGGGACCAATGTCAGTAAAGCCATTATTGATAATCAGGCGAAGAACATTGCGGTGCTCGACCATCACGCCTTTAGGTTGTCCCGTCGAGCCAGAGGTATAAAGCACATAGGCCAGATGGTGTGACATCAACCCCAAGGCGTGTATGTCTGGATTATGGGGCGGTTGCTCCGTCAAAATTAATTCCTGGGCGTCGAGTATTACTATCGACATGGACATAGGTACAAAACTGGACAGCTTGTCGGCTTGTGTTGTCTGAGTCAGCAACGCCACGGGTTCTGAATCTTCAAGCATATAAGCCAGCCGTTCGCTCGGATAGGTGGGATCGAGCGGGACGTAAGCGCCGCCGGCTTTGAGAATAGCGAGCAGGCCGACGATGAGATCCAGACTACGTTCGATACAGATGGCAACCCGATCATCCGGGTGCACGCCCAATGAAATCAAATGGTGAGCTAACTGATTGGCACGGCAGTTAAGTTCACCATAGCTGAGCGTTTGTCCGTCAAATACGACAGCAAGGGTATCGGGATGGCGTGCCGCTTGCGCTTCGAACAATGAATGAATCAACTGGTCTTGCGGAAAATCGACCTGCGTAGCGTTGGCATCTACCAGTAGTTGCTGGCGCTCTGTGGCGGGCAGGATTGAGATATCCCGAACTAACCGTTGTGGATCATGAACCAGAGCATCGATTAAGCCACTGATGGCGGTGACCAGATAGTTGGTTACGCGGGTTGGGTCGATACCGGCTACTGTCTGGGCGATGAGCTGGAAATTGACGCCTAAATCATCTACTGACAGGGTGACAGGATAGTTAGTGCGCTCTTCTGCGGCTAAAGTACGTATACCCGCCCAGATAGTATCAAGCCCTCCGGTTTCAGCAGATTGACCATGACGATAATTCAATAAGCTACTAAATAACGGCATCGACTGCGGCATACCGCTGCAACGTTGTGCCAATGCCAATGGAGCCTGTTCGTGTTCCAGTAACATCATCAATCCGTGGTGGGTGTTGTGGACGACTTCCTGAACCGTGTAATTAGTCAGGGAAACCCGCATTGGCAACGTATTGATGAACATACCCAATACTCGCTCAGCCCCCGCACCGCCTTGCAGACGGCCTAACAGCACGGAGCCAAATACCACGTCATCGCGGCCGCTGGTCTGTGCCAATACTTGCGCCCATGCCACATGGAACAGCACACTGGGGCTGACGCCTAAACGACGCGCCTGAGAGCGAATGGCTTTGGCTAGATCGGGGGCAATAGGCAGACGGGCCTCAACCACGCAGTCATTGTCAGGATGCACCTTGAGCACCCCAAAAGGTGCCGTGGGTTCATCAATATCCGCCAGTTGGGTGCGGAAATAAGCCTCGTGGTCGGCGGTCGGGGTAGCCAGGGTTTGGGCGATAAAGTTGCGGTAAGGCAGTACCGCTGGCAGCCTCTCCGTTTTGCCCTGCAAGATAAGCGCGATTTCTGCAAAAATCAGCTCCAGGGTCAGATGGTCACTGACCAGATGATGGAAGCGTAGCGCCAGCAGCCATTCATCCTGTGCCGGATTCGGGGCGATATCGGCGGCAAACAGGGGCGCCTGATTTAAATTGAGACGGTGCTGGCGTGGATCGGTATGACGCTTGAGTTGGGTGACAACGTCACCCGTTGTAGTGGGGGTGAAGATGCTAACTTTCAGCGGTGCCTGACGCCAGACCACTTGCACCGGTTGTGCCAGTTCTCGCCAGCAAACGGCAGTACGCAGAATATCATGGCGGTCGATAACCAATTGTAGCGCCGCTAAAAAGGCATTCAGGCGCTCACGGGTATCGAACGCGAGCACGCTTTGCAGCAGATAATTATCCCCCTGGGTCTGTAACAGATGATGGAACAAAATCCCTTCCTGTAACGGCGCGAGGGGATAGATATCCTGCACATTGGCGCCGCCACCCGGAACAGTATTAACGATGGCATCAATTTCAGTCTGGGACAGGGAAACCAAAGGCAGCATGGCGGGGGTAATGGTTGTGCACTCTTCAGCGATGAGATTGGGTGGCACGACAAAGGTGTTGGCATCACGGCGGACAGTCTGCGCCATATCAATCAGGACAGGGGCGACGAAGACACTGCGAACGTCGAGCTGCCAGCCCAGATTGCGCAGTTCCTCGATCAGGCTGACAATCATCAGTGAATGGCCACCGAGTTCGAAGAAGTGGTCATGGCGGCTGACTTGTTTCAATCCCAGAAGTTTTTGCCAGATTTGAGCTAAGGCGATTTCTGTCTCACCGACAGGGGCTTCATAGCCGCGAGCAACAACCGCCGATAAATCGGGAGCAGGCAGGGCCTGGCGGTCGAGTTTACCGTTAGGGGTGAGCGGGAAAGTCTCTAAAGTGACAAAAGCGCTGGGTAACATATAGTCGGCAAGGTGTTGGGCGAGTTGCTGGCGCAGTTCAGCCGGCACCAACTCCACGCCCGCCCGTGGCCGCAGGTAGGCCACCAGCCGTTTCTGGCCGGGCTCATCTTCACGGGCTAATACCACGGCGTCGCGCACGCCATGACATTGTTCCAGTTTTGCCTCGATTTCCCCCAATTCAATGCGGAAGCCCCGCAGTTTGACCTGAAAATCATTGCGGCCCAGGTATTCGATATTGCCATCGGGCAGCCAGCGACCGAGATCGCCAGTCTTGTACATCCGGGCAGCCGAATTCAGGAAGAATGGATCAGTGAGGAAGCGCTCGGCGGTGAGTTCAGGCCGGTTCAAATAGCCTCTGGTGACACCGTCACCGACGATATAGATTTCGCCAGCCACGCCGAGCGGAGCCGGTTGACCGTGGGGGTCAAGAATATAGATCCGCAGATCAGCCAGTGGCTGACCAATCAAGCTGCCCCGTCCTGAATAAATATCGGCTTCGGTCAGTTCGCGATAGGTAGCATGAACAGTAATTTCGGTGATGCCATACATATTGACCAGACGGGTTTGCGCGGTCGGATTGCGGGTCACCCACGGGATAAGGGTATGTAATTCCAGCGCCTCACCGCCAAAAATAATGCACCGCAGGGCGTGTTTAGCCACACCCTGAGCGGCAATCAGTGAACGGAAAGCACTGGGTGTCTGGTTTAAGATCGTGACGTGTTCACGGCACAATAGCGAATAGAATAGCTGCGGTGAACGGGCACACTCGGCTGAAATAACGACCAACCGACCACCGTAAGCCAAAGCCCCCCACAGTTCCCAGACGGAGAAATCGAAAGCAAATGAGTGGAACAGCGTCCAGACGTCTTTATCATCAAACTGGAAACGGGATTGGGTTGCGGCTAACAGGCGGATGACATTGGCGTGTTCAACCATCACCCCTTTCGGTGTTCCGGTCGATCCCGACGTGTAAATCACGTAGGCCAGATGGCGGGATGTCAGCCCCAGTGCCTGTGCGTCTGGATTATCGGTCGGCTGCATTGTCAGGAATGCTGTCTGGCTATCACAGATATTATCCAGCAAGACCGTAGGTAAGGCGCTGTCCAGCTTGTTGCGTAACGTTGCTTGAGTCAGTAAAGCCACAGGCGCCGCATCTTCCAGCACATAGGCCAATCGCTCGGCGGGGTAGGCCGGATCGAGCGGCACATAGGCACCACCTGCTTTGAGAATTGCCAGTAAACCGACCACCATCGCCAGACCACGCTCGATACAAATCGCGATCCGATCGTCCGGACGCACGCCAGACGCAATGAGATAATGCGCTAACTGATTGGCACGGCGGTTTAACTCACCATAGCTGATCGTTTGTTCCTCAAATACAGCGGCGATAGCTTCAGGATGTTGTGCGGCCTGCGCTTCAAATAGTTGGTGGATCAACGCGTCTTGTGGGAAGTTCTGCTGGGTGGCATTGAATTCCACCAACAGTTGCCGTCGCTCCGATTCTGGCAGCAGGGGCAGGGCACCAATAAGTTGTGTCTCATCCGCCACCATAGCGGTCAACACATTTGTCAGGTAACCCACCAAACGCTCAATGGTCGTGGCGTCGAATAAATCCGTGGCGTAGGCCAGTTCACCGACCAGGCGGCCGTCCTCATTTTCGGCCAATGACAAGGTCAAATCAAAGTGAGCACTATAGTGTTCCTGCTCAATGTGGGTGAGTTGTAGCTCAGGCAAGGCTAACGCTTGTCGTGATATATGTTGTGGTGTGTTGTTTAAGGCCAGCATCACCTGGAAAATGGGGCTGTAACTCAGGTTGCGTTCAGGCTGGAGCGCTTCCACCACCTGTTCAAAGGGCAGATCCTGATGGGCATAGGCCGCGAAAGCGTGTTCCCGCACTTGGGCGAGCAAGTCAGCAACACGACTGGAATTATCCAGCGTGATACGTAAGGCCAGTGTATTGACGAAGAACCCGATTAATCCTTCCAGTTCATGGTGTGGACGGTTAGCAACCGGGGTGCCGATGACAATATCCTCCTGTCCACTCAGTCGGGCCAATACGATACTCCAGGCACTGAGTACGGTCATAAATAAGGTGGTGCGATGGCGCTGTCCAAGACGCTTAAGCGCAGTCAATAAGTCTGCATCAACATTGACAGGGAGCCGGCGGCCAACATAGGACTGTACCGCTGGGCGGGGTCGGTCGGTTGGCAATGTCAATAAAGCCGGCGCACCTTCAAGCTGGGAACACCAGAAGTCGCGCTGTTTCGCAATGGCACTTTCTTGTAACCATTCTCGCTGCCAGACGGCATAGTCGGCGTACTGAATCGGCAAGGGGGGTAAGGGATCATCTTGGCTGTCGAGGGCGGCGCGGTAAAGGGCGCTGAATTCACGCAGCAATACGCCGATGGACCAGCCATCCGAGATAATATGATGCTGGGTGAGCAGCAAGATATGTTCCTCATCGGCCAGTTGCAGCAAATGACCGCGGATCAGCGAACCTTGGCTAAAATCAAAAGGTGTTTGTGCTTCGAGATCGGTTAATTCCGCGATACGGTTAATATGCGCTTCTGGCGTTAATGCGCGCAAATCCTGATAAGACAGGGAAAAACCCCTATCAGCCGGATCGATTTGTTGGCAAGGTTGGCTGGAAACCAGCACAAAACGGGTACGCAGGTTTTCATGGCGGGCGACCAGAAGATCAAGGGCGCGGATTAAAACTGGGCGATTAAGTTGTCCGCTTAGGCGCAACGCCATCGGGATATGATAAGCCAGGCTGGCTGCCGGATTGAGCTGAGTGAGAAACCATAAACGTTGTTGAGCAAAGGACAGGGGCAACAGCTGACTGCGGTCAGCGACAGGGATGTTTGTCTGAGCGATTGTTGACGTATCAGTTAGCGCGCGGGCCAAATCGATCAAACGCGGTTGCTCAAAAAGTTGCTGTAACGGCAACTCGTGGGCCAATTGTTGACGAATGCGGGCCGCCAGCTGGACAGCCAGCAGGGAATGGCCGCCGAGTTCGAAGAAATGATCGTAACGGCCGACATGTTCCAGTCCGAGCAGATCTTGCCAAATCTCAGCCAGAATAATTTCTGTTTCACCCTCGGGGGCTTCATAGTGGCGCGTGACCACCGCGGATAAATCCGGTGCCGGCAGAGCCCGGCGATCCAGCTTGCCGTTGGGGGTGAGCGGGAAGGTATCCAGCGTGATAAAGGCACTGGGTAACATATACTCAGCCAGATGCTGGGCGAGTTGTTGTCGTAACTCAGCCGGAACCAATTCAATTCCTTCTTGTGGTAGCAGATAGGCCACCAGTCGCTTTTGTCCGGGTTCATCTTCGCGCGCCATTACCACGGCTTCACGCACGCCGTCACATTGGGTCAGTCTGGCCTCGATTTCGCCCAGTTCGATACGGAAGCCCCGCAGTTTGACCTGAAAATCATTGCGGCCGAGGTATTCGATATTGCCATCGGGCAACCAGCGGCCGAGGTCACCGGTTTTGTACATGCGGGCATCAGGCTCTGAAGAGAACGGATCGGCAAGGAAGCGTTCAGCGGTCAGTTCAGGGCGATTCAGGTAGCCACGGGCAACCCCAGCACCGGCAATATAAATTTCACCGGCAACCCCAGAAGGGACAGGTTGACCTTGTTGATTCAGGATATAGATCTGGGTATTCGCAATCGGGTGACCAATGGGGATTTTTCTGCCTTTACCTTCAACGTCTTCGTCTTCCAGAACAGGGATTTCATAGGCGGTGGCAAACGTGGTTGTCTCTGTTGGTCCATACATATTCAGTAAATGTTTGGGTGAATGTTCGGTTCTAAGGCGAATGGCAGGACGGGTATCACCCTGTTCGCCACCAAAAAGGACATAACGCAAACCAGACAATGCTGGCGCAATTAAACTCGCATATTGGTTAAACAGTGCCGTGGTCAGGAATAACGCACTGACACCCTCCGCTGATAAGTACTCACCAAAATCAGTGGGTTGTAACAAGGTTTTTTCTGGAATTAACAGAATACGCGCGCCATGAACTAAGCCAGCCCACACCTCCCACGTGGCGGCATCAAATGAGACATTGGCGCAATGGGCAATACAGTCGTCAGGTCCTATATCGGCAAAGCCATTATTGATGATAAGGCTAACGACGTTGCGATGTTCGACCATCACCCCTTTGGGCTGGCCGGTCGAACCCGATGTGTAAATGACATAGGCTAAATGACGTGATGTCAGTCCCAGTGCTTGGGCGTTTGGGGTATCCGTCGGTTGTGTCGTCAGCAGGGTTTCATTGCGGTCACATAAAGAGTCAAGCAAGATCGTCGGCACGGTGTCAGGCAGCTTGTTGACTTGTGCTGTCTGGGTCAATAAAACAACGGGAGCTGAATCCCTGAGCATATAGGCTAACCGTTCAATCGGATAGGTTGGATCGAGCGGGACATAGGCACCGCCTGCCTTGAGGATCGCCAGTAAGCCGACCACCATCTCCAGACTGCGTTCGATACAGATAGCGACGCGATCATCTGGACGCACCCCTAGCGTAATCAAATGATGAGCCAGACGATTGGCATGTTGGTTCAATTCTACGTAGCTCAATGTCTGGCCTTCGCAAATCACGGCGGTGGCATGGGGGCGTTGTAATGCCTGAGCTTCAATGAGTTGATGGATCAGGGCATTTTGCGGAAAATCCACTTGGGTTGGGTTGAAGCCTACCAGCAATTGTTGACGCTCTGGTTCCGGCAAGATTGGAACATTTAGGATCAATTGTTGTGGGTTGTGGATCAGGGCATCGATCAGGCCGTTAATGGCCGTTTCCAGATAGGCGGTGGTGCGTTCTGGCGCAATTTCTGTCACGGTCAGGGCGGTTAATTGGAAATTATCCCCTAAATCATCGACTGACAGGGTAATGGGATAGTTGGTCTGCTCTTCAGCCGCAACCAGTCGCATATCTGTCCAGATTGTGTCAATGGCGTCTCCCTTGTCAGTCTGGCTATGGCGATAATTCAGCAAAGCACTGAACAGTGGCAATGGTTGTGCCACGCCACTGCACCGTTGTGCCAGCGCTAATGGGGCCTGTTCATGCCCCAGCAAGGTGGTCAGGTTATGGTAGGTATCCTGCACGATTTCCTGTACGGTACGTCCGCCCAGAGAAATACGAATTGGCAACGTATTGATAAACATCCCCAATATACGATCAGCCCCTGCATTACCTTGCAGGCGGCCCAATAACACGGAGCCAAACACCACATCATCACGACCGCTAGTCTGGGCTAATACCTGTGCCCAGGCTACGTGGAACAGGACGCCCGGGCTGACTCCCAAACGGCGGGATTGAACACGAATGGCTTCCGCCCGTTCAGGAGTGAGTAAAAGTCTGGATTTGGCGACAGAGACAGGTTTAGTGTCGTTTGGCGCGTTTTTAGGAATAGCGAGTACACCGAACGGCGCCGTGGGTTCATCAATATCGGCGAGCTGTTCGCGAAAGTAATCCTCATGTACTGAACTCGGTACATTCAGGATCTGGGCGATAAAGTTGCGATAGGGTAGCGTGGTAGGCAGAGCTTCCGCATTTCCTCGTAATATTTGGGTAATCTCAGCGAAAACCAGATCCAGTGTCATATGGTCGCTGACCAGATGGTGGAAACGCAGTGCCAGCAACCACTCATTTTGTGCCGGATCAAGGGTAATATCAGCCGTAAATAAGGGGGCTTGAGTCAGGTCGATACGATGCTGGCGCGGATCGGTATGAACCTGTAACTGCGCTGGAATATCGTTGGTCGAGATTGGGATGAATTCACGGACAGTGAGCGGTGCCTGACGCCAAACCACCTGAACCGGTTGCGCCAGATCTTGCCAGTAAACCGCCGTGCGCAGGATGTCATGACGATCAATAACTTGCTGTAAGGCACCTAAAAAAGCCTCAAGACGTTTACGGGTATCGAAGGCAAGTATGATTTGCAATAAATAGGTGTCGCCTTGTGCCTGCAACAGATGATGGAACAGGATGCCTTCCTGCAAGGGAGACAATGGATAGATATCCTGTACATTACTTGCCCCATCAGAAACAGTATTAACGATGGCATCAATCTCAGCCTGGGACAGGGAAACCAGTGGCAGCATAGCGGGCGTAATAGCGGTACAGCCCTCGGGTATCAGGTTGGGTGGCACGATAAAGGTATGGGTATCACGCTGGAGATTCTGGGCCATATCGATCAGGATGGGCGCAGCGAATACACTGCGAACGTCAAGTTGCCAACCCAGCTTGCGCAGTTCTTCGATCAGGCTGACTATCATCAACGAGTGACCGCCAAGTTCAAAGAAGTGGTCGTGGCGGCTGACTTGTTCCAATCCCAATAGCTCTTGCCAGATTTGTGCCAGGGTAGTTTCCGTTTCACCCATCGGGGGTTCATGACGGTGCATCACGATGGCGGATGCATCGGGTTCAGGCAGCGCCTGATGGTCAAGTTTGCCGTTTGGCGTTAACGGAAAGGATGCCAGCGTGACAAAGGCGCTGGGCAGCATATAGTCAGCGAGGTGCCGGGCAAGTTGCTGGCGCAGTTTGGCTGGCACCAATTCAGCGCTTTCCTTTGGCAGCAGATAGGCAACAAGTCGTTTCTGGCCTTGATCTTCGCGAGCAACCACCACCGCTTCACGTACTCCATCACATTGTGTGAGTTTGGTTTCGATTTCCCCCAATTCAATGCGGAAACCACGGAGCTTGATTTGAAAATCATTGCGGCCCAAATATTCGATATTGCCATTGGCGAGCCAGCGCCCGAGATCTCCTGTTTTGTACATCCGTGCGTTGGGGTTGGAAGAGAACGGATCAGCGAGGAAGCGTTCGGCAGTGAGTTCGGGACGATTAAGATAACCGCGGGCAATTCCCGCACCAGCAATATAGATCTCCCCTATGACACCCAGCGGGACTGGCTGATAATGGGTATTAAGGAGATAGATTTGGGTGTTGGCTATGGGGCGGCCAATCGGCGGTGGATTATCGGTTGAGCTATCCTCTGCGCAGGGACAGGCATAGAGCGTAGCACAGACCGTGATTTCCGTCGGTCCATAGGCATTGAGCATTTGCCGCCCGGGTGACCAGCGTTTAACTAAGGTTGATGGGCAGGCCTCTCCTCCCACCAGCAAGGTTTGCAGGGTATCAGGCAGGGAATCCATTGCGGCCAACGCAGTGGGCGACAGGAGAACATGGCTGATGGCCTGCTCGGTTAAGTAACCGGACAGTATGGCTCCGGGCAGCAGATTGGCTCGTTTGGCCAGATAGAGACGCCCGCCGGCCATTAAAGCCATACAACATTCCCAAATACAGGCATCGAAACTGTTTGAAGCGAACTGTAAGACGCGACTCGCTGGGGTTAGTGCCAGCGCATGTTGCTGAGTCGTGATCAAATTGCACAGGCTATAATGTTCGATCATTACCCCTTTCGGTTGACCGGTCGAACCGGAAGTATAAATGACATAGGCCAGATGGTGTGACGCTAAACCCAATGCCTGTGCGTCTGGATTATCAGCAGGTTGGGTTGTCAGGTACGGTTCGGGATTATCCAGTAAGACGGTTGGCAAAGCGTTAAATTGAGCAAGCCACCCTGATCGGGACAGTGCCGATTGCGTGAGTAACGCCACCGGAGCAGCATCTTCAACCATGTAAGCCAGCCGTTCGGCCGGATAAATGGGATCGAGCGGCACATAAGCCCCGCCCGCTTTGAGGATAGCCAGTAAGCCGACTACCATCTCCAGACTACGCTCAGCGCAGAGGGCGACGCGATCGTCTGGACGTACCCCTAACGTAATCAGGTAATGGGCTAATTGATTGGCGCGGTGGTTTAATTCGCCATAGCTCAGCGTTTGGTCTTCGTAGACTACGGCAGTGGCATCGGGACACTGTTCTGCCTGAGATTCGAACAGTTGATGGATCAACGCCGTTTGCGGAAAATCCATCTGCGTCGCGTTGAAGTCCACCAGCAGTTGTTGCCGTTCTGAGGCGGGCAGCATCGGTAAAGTGGCAATGGGTTGGGTTTCATCCCCCGCCATAACCGTCAGCACATGGGTTAAGTAACCGACCATACGCTCAATGGTTGCGGCGTCAAACAGATCGGCTGCATAGGCCAAATCACCGACCAGACCGGCTTCGGTTTCGGTCAGTGACAAGGTTAAGTCAAAGTGAGCGTTGGGATGTGCCTGTTCAATGGGGATGCATTGGATATCGGATAATGCCAGCGCCTGAGCGGGGGTATTATTTAAAGCCAGCATTACCTGGAAGATCGGGCTGTAGCTGAGATTGCGTTCAGGCTGGAGCGCTTCCACCACCTGCTCAAAGGGCAGATCCTGATGAGCATAAGCGGCGAGCGCTCGCTCCCTAACCTGAGTCAGCAGGTCAGTGATAGTGACGGGATCATTCAGGCTGACGCGTAAGGCCAGTGTATTAACGAAGAAACCGATTAATCCTTCAAGTTCATGGTGTGGTCGGTTAGCGACAGGGGTACCGATAACGATATCATCCTGACCACTCAGCCGGGACAATACAATACCCCAGGCACTCAGCACAGTCATAAACAAGGTAGTGTTATGGCGCTGTCCAAGTTTTTTCAATGATGCCAATAAAGCGGCCTCAAACTGTACAGGCACTCGACCACCGACAAAAGTTTGTGTCGCCGGACGCGGGCGGTCGATTGGGAGAGACAGTAAAGCCGGTGCGTCTGCAAGCTGAGTACACCAGAAATCGCGTTGTGCAGTGAGGGTGGCTTCTTGCAACCATTTACGTTGCCAGACCGCATAATCGGCGTACTGGATCGGCAATGGCGGCAAGGGGACATCTTGGCCGTCGAGGATGGCGCGATAAAGCACACTGAGTTCATGCATGAGTATACCGATGGACCAGCCGTCAGAAATAATATGATGCTGGGTAAGCAGCAAGACGTGCTCTTCGTCTGCCAGTTGCAGCAAGTGACCGCGGATTAGCGGGCCTCGGGTAAAGTCAAAAGACGTTTGTGCTTCAAGGGCGATCAAATCAGCAACATGGACGGAGTGCGTTTCTGGTGCCAGCGAGCGTAAGTCTTGGTAAGACAGGGCAAAGTTAATGTCAGTTGGTTCGATGTGCTGATAAGGCTGGCCGGAAACCAGCACAAAGCAAGTGCGCAAGTTTTCATGTCGGGCGATCAATTGGTCAAATGCACGGATTAAGGCCGGACGATTAAGTTGACCGATCAGGCGTAATGCCAAAGGAATATGATAGGCCAGACTGGCCGCTTGATCGATCTGACTCAGGAACCACAATCTTTGTTGAGCAAAGGACAGAGGTAACGGTTGGTTGCGATCAGTAACAGGGATTGTTATTTGGGCTATAGCTGAAGCGCCATTAAGTGTTTGAGCCAGGTCTGTCAATATGGGTTGATCAAAGAGCTGTTGGAGTGACAAATTTCGTGCCAAATCTTGGCGTACATGTGCGACGAGTTGGACGGCAAGCAGGGAATGACCACCCAATTCAAAGAAATGATCGTGGCGACCTACTTGTGCCAGTCCGAGTAACTCTTGCCAAATCTGAGCCAGAGCGATTTCTGTCTCACCGACGGGGGCTTCGTAGCCGTGAGCGACTACGGCTGACAGTTCAGGAGCAGGCAGGGCCTGACGGTTGAGTTTGCCATTGGGCGTCAGCGGGAAGGACGTCAACGTGACAAAAGCACTGGGTAACATATAGTCAGCGAGATACTGGGCGAGTTGCTGGCGCAGTGCAGCGGGTTCCAGTTCAAATCCCTCTTGCGGTAACAGATAGGCCACCAGTCGTTTTCCATCTTCGCGGGCGATCACGACCGCTTCACGTACGCCGTCACATTGACTCAATCTGGCTTCGATTTCTCCCAGCTCGATACGGAAGCCACGCAACTTGACCTGAAAATCATTGCGCCCGAGATATTCGATATTGCCATCGGGCAGCCAGCGGCCGAGATCACCGGTTTTATACATGCGGCTGTTTGGCTGTGAAGCGAAGAGATCGGTCTGGAAACGTTCGGCAGTCAGTTCAGGTCGATTCAGGTAACCACGGGCTACGCCGGCACCGGCAATATAAATTTCCCCTGTCACACCGCGAGGAACGGGTTGGCCGTGTGAGTCCAGGATATAAATCTGGGTATTGGCAATCGGGCGGCCGACAGGAATGGAACGCGTCACATCAACGGGGGAACTCAGCGCATAGGTAGTAGCAAATGTTGTGGTTTCTGTTGGCCCATAGCCATTTATCAGGTGAACGGGTTGAGATTCAGCCGATTGCACCTGTTGTATCTTCCTTGGATCGAGTACATCACCGCCGATAAGCAGGTAGCGCAATTGTCCAAACAGGGGTTTGAGGCTATCGAGATATTCGTTGAATAAACCCACCGTCAACCAGAGGGCGGTGACGCGTTCCTTGATCAGTGCATCACAGAAATGTGCCGGATCGAGCAACACCGATTGTGGCACCACATGCAGGCGGGCGCCATTGAGCAAGGCGGACCAAATTTCCCAGGTCGAGGCATCAAAAGCGATATTGGCACAATGGGCGACACAGTCATTCGAATCAATATCAGCAAAGCCACTATTAACGATAAGACGAAGAACATTACGATGTTCTATCATCACGCCTTTAGGTTGGCCGGTAGAACCAGAGGTATAGATCACATAGGCCAAATTCTGTGATGTCAGACCTAATGCGTGTGGATTGGGGTTGTGAGTGGGTTGTGCCGCCCAAAACGATTCTTGGGTATCAAGCAATACGGTAGGTATCAGGTTGTTTAATCTGCTAACTTGTATTGTCTGGGTCAGCAGAACCACAGGCTCTGCATCTTCAAGCATATAAACCAGTCGTTCAGTCGGATAGCTTGGGTCAAGTGGCACGTAAGCCCCGCCAGCCTTGAGAATAGCCAGCAAACCAACCACCGTTTCCAGACTGCGTTCGGCACAGATGGCAATTCGATCATCTGGACGCACACCCAACGCAATCAGGTAATGGGCCAACCGATTGGCTCGGCGGTTAAGTTCGTCATAGCTCAGGCATTGCTCTGCAAACACGATGGCTGTTGCATCGGGATGATGTTTCACCTGGGTTTCGAATAGCTGGTGGATCAAGGCATTTTGTGGAAAATCTGCTTGGGTGGCATTAAAGTCCACCAACAGTTGTTGCCGTTCTGACACGGGTAAAATGGATAGCTCTTGGATTAATCGTCGTGGTTTGTGAGCCAAAGCGTCAACTAATCCACTGATAGCGGTCGCCAGATAAGTAATTATGCGTGTCGGATCAATACTTGCCACCGTTTGTGCGGTCAGGCGGAAACCGACGCCCATATCATCTACCGATAAGGTTATCGGATAGTTAGTCCGCTCCTCAATAGCAACGATACGCATATCTATTTGAGGTATTTCAATGACATTAGCTTCGTCGCCCTCGATAATTTGGCTGTGACGGTAATTGAGTAGCGTACTGAACAGGGGTATTGACTGTGCCACACCGCTACAACGTTGGGCCAGTGCTAATGGTGCTTGCTCGTGTTCCAGCAGTGTCGTTAAATTGTGATAGGTAAGCTGTACCAGCTCCTGCACGCTATGATCAGCCAGGGAAATTCGTATCGGCAAGGTATTGATAAACATCCCCAATATTCGGGAAGCGCCTGCACCTCCCTGTAATCGGCCTGATAATACGGAGCCAAAGACCACATCATCGCGGCCGCTGGTTTGTGCCAGCACTTGCGCCCAGGCGACATGGAACAGGACACCTGAACTGACTCCCAGACGGCGAGCTTGAGAACGTATTGCCTCCGCCAGAGCAGGATCGAGTGAGAGATGGGCTTCGACGATCGGTTCATTATCATCCTGCATTGAGAGTACACCGAAGGGGGCTGTCGGTGCGTCGATATCCGCCAGTTGAGAACGGAAATAGGCTTCATGCTCAGTACCCGGCACACTTAAGGTCTGAGCGATAAAATTGCGGTAGGGCAACGTTGCCGGCAGGGTATCAGCATAACCCCCTTGTATTTGGGCAATTTCGGCAAAAATCAGCTCAAGTGTCATATGGTCACTGACCAGATGATGGAAACGCAGAGAGAGCAACCATTCATCCTGTGTCGGATCATGGGCGATATCAGCAGCGAATAGCGGAGCACGGCTCAAATCGAGGCGATGCCGACGCGGGTTGGTATGCTCCTGTAGCTGGGACAGGACGTTATCTGCCGTGTCAGGAACGAAGGTATTGATATACAACGGTGCCTGGCGCCAGACTACCTGAACTGGCCTTATCAATCCTTGCCAGCAGGCCGCGGTACGCAGGATATCGTGGCGGTCAATGACTTGTTGGAATGCGGACAGGAAGGTGTCAAGACGCTCACGAGTTTCAAAAGCAAGCAGGGTTTGTAACAGATAAGTGTCACCTTGTGTTTGGCGCAAGTGATGGAACAGAACCCCGTCTTGTAACGGTGCCAATGGATAAATATCCTGTATATTGCTGGTCCCGCCAGGAGTTGCGGCAACAATGGCATCAATCTCGGTTTGGGACAATGAAACCAGTGGCAGCATATCAGGCGTAATGGCCGGGCAATCGGCAGGGATACGGTTAGGCGGCACCACGAACGTGTCAATATCACTTGTCATTGCCTGTGCCATCTCAGTCAGGACAGGTGAGGAGAACACACTGCGAACATCAAGCTGCCAGCCGAGGCTGTATAGCTGTTCGATCAGGCTGACAATCATTAATGAATGACCGCCAAGCTCAAAGAAATGGTCATGACGGCCGACTTGTTCCAATCCCAAGAGATCTTGCCAGATCTGCGCCAGAGCGATTTCTACCTCGCCATGTGGCGCTTCATAACCACGTGCGATCACTGAAAACGCATCAGGGGCGGGAAGGGCTTGACGGTCAAGTTTACCATTGGCAGTCAGCGGGAAAGTGTCAAGTACCACAAAGGCACTGGGTAGCATGTATTCAGCGAGGTATTGCGCAAGTTGTTGGCGCAGTTGTGCGGGAAGTAGCTCAACGCCGTTCTGAGGTCGCAAATAGGCGACGAGTCGTTTTTGTCCCCCCGTGTTTATCTCTTCGGTATTTCCATAAACAGTATCAGTATCTTCACGGGCAATCACTACTGCTTCTTGCACACCATAGCACCGCATCAATTGGGCTTCGATTTCGCCCAGTTCAATGCGGAAGCCACGTAGTTTAACCTGAAAATCATTGCGGCCGAGGTATTCGATATTGCCATCGGGCAACCAGCGGCCGAGGTCGCCGGTTTTGTACATACGGGCGTCGGGATCTGAGGAGAACGGATCAGTGAGAAAACGTTCTGCGGTCAGTTCAGGGCGATTCAGGTAACCACGGGCAACCCCAGCGCCGGCAATATGTATTTCCCCAATAACACCAAGTGGTACAGGCTGAGTATGTGCATCCAAAATATAAATCTGGGTATTGGCAATCGGGCGACCGATATGGTTGGCAAATCCGGTTGCCCGATTCATCCGCGTCCAGGTCGAATACGTCGTGGTTTCAGAAGGACCATACAGGTTGCACACATTCTGTACGGCAGAGTGAGAAAATAAATGTTCAACAATGTGTGACTTTACTTTTTCTCCCGCTAAATTGACCGTCCGAATATCCATGGGTAGCGCATTGGTTTCCACCAGCTGAGCGATAGCCGATGGCACGGTGTTGATAAGGCTGAGTGATGGTTTTGGGTTGGCTGAACTTGTATTGACCAGTGACAGTATGTCAGTGACAAGGTGAACCGTACCACCAAGGAGCAGAGGGGCAAAGCATTCGTATACCGACAAATCAAAATTCAGGGAAGTAGCAAAAAGGGTGTGTGCCAACTCCTCCTGACTAAACGTCTGTTGTACCCAGGTCAGGAAATTCACGGTATTGCGGTGTTCGATTGCCACGCCTTTAGGCAAACCTGTAGAGCCTGATGTGTAGATCACATAGGCCAGATGGCGTGAGGTGAGTCCCAGTGCTTGTGCGTCGGGATTATAAACTGGCAGAAAAGGTTCTTGGCTGCTGAGGACGTTATCGAGCAAAACGGTGGGTATCGTACCAGCCAGCCTGTCAGCAAGTTTTGTTTGGGTCAGTATTATTCGCGGCGCTGAGTCTGCAAGCATATACATCAGCCGTTCGGTTGGATAGGCCGGATCAAACGGCACATAGGCACCACCTGCTTTAAGAATACCAAGTAAACCCACCATCATGTTCAGGTTGCGTTCAACACAAATTGCTACCCGATCATCCGGACGTACCCCTAAGGCTATAAGATGATGAGCCAGTCGATTAGCCTGGTGGTTCAATTCATCATAACTGAGTGTCTGAGCTCCACACACTATCGCTGTAGCTGTGGGACTGTTGATCACCTGCGCTTCAAATAGTTGGTGGATCAGGGCGTCTTGCGGGAAGTCTGCTTGAGTGGTGTTAAAATTCACCAACAGTTGTTGTCGCTCTAAAGCTGACAATATCGGCAAAGTCGCAATGGCTTGGGTTGCATCGGCTGCCATTGCTGCCAGTGCTCGTTGCAGATAGCCGACCATACGTTCAACAGTTTCGGCATCGAACAGATCAGAGGCATATTCCAGTCCGCCAACCAAACCAGAGTCGGTTTCAGTTAACAACAACATTAAATCGAAATGGGCGCTATGGGTCGCCAGTTCAACTCGGGAGATCTGCAAACTGGACTGTGTTTGGCCTTGAGCCGGCGTATTATCTAAAGCCAGCATGACCTGAAAGATTGGGCTATGGCTCAGGTTACGTTCAGGTTGTAATATTTCCACCACCTGCTCGAAGGGCAGATCCTGATGAGCATAGGCGGTTAGCGCCCGCTCCCGGACCTGTGCAATCAGTTCAGCCACACTGAGATCGTCATTGAATGTAACGCGTAAGGCCAGTGTATTGACGAAGAAACCAACCAACTCCTCAAGCTCACGGTGCGGGCGATTGGCGACAGGGGTGCCGATAACAATATCATCCTGACCACTAAGCCTGTTGAGTACAATACTCCAGCCAGCCAGTAGGACCATAAACAAGGTACTGTTATGGCGTTGTCCTAGTTCCTTAAGTGAATTTAATACTGAGGCATCAAGGTGGAAAGGCACTTGTCTGCCGACATAAGTTTGTACTGCTGGGCGTGGCCGATCAGTGGGGAGTGATAATAACGCGGGCGCATTTTCAAGTTGCCGGAGCCAGAAGTTTCGCTGTGCAGTAAAACTTTCTCCTTGCAACCATTCACGCTGCCAGACGGCATAATCAGCGTACTGAATGGGAAGTTGCGGCAAAGGATCATTGTGGTCATTAAGGACAGCGTGATAGAAAACACCCAGTTCGCGTATCAGCACCCCAATAGACCAGCCGTCAGCAATAATGTGGTGCAGGGTGAGCAGTAACACATGTTCCTTATCTGCCAGTTGCAGCAGTTGACCACGGATCAAGGGGCCTTGAGCAAAATCGAAAGGTGTTTGGGCTTCGAGTGTCGCGAGTTCAGTTACCCGCTCGATATGCAGAGCAGGATCGAGTTGACGCAAGTCCTGACGGGACAGGGCAAAACCGATATCCGCCGGGGCGATTTGCTGGCTGGGTTGGCCTGCAACCAGCACGAAACGTGTCCGCAGACTTTCATGCCGAGCTATCAGACGATCAAGTGCGGTGGTCAGGGCATGATGATTAAGTTGCCCCGTCAGGCGTAGTGCTACAGGAATATAATAGGCTTGACTCGCCGCCGGATCGAGCTGACCGAGGAACCATAACCGCTGTTGAGCAAAGGATAAAGGCAAGGGCTGGCTGCGATCAGCTGGGGAGATCACGGTTTGTGTGAGAGTGGCCGTTTCT